>JAZADA010000270.1:0-2628 GCA_036124135.1 Planctomycetota bacterium
TGCCAGCAAAGGGGCTAGCTCTCCCTACCAGGCTCTTTTCTACTACCGCCGCCGCCAGTTGCAGGCGGTACGGATGGGCAACTGGAAGTACCATTTGCCTCTCCAGGAGACTCATCCGAACTGGACTTCTGCGAAGCAGACGGGCAAGGGACGCCCCGCCAGGCTGGTGAATCTAGAGACGGACCTCCGCGAGAAGACCGATGTGACCGCCGAACATCCCGAGGTGATCGAGCAGATGCAGCGACTGGTAGCGGATGCTGTGCGGCGGCTTGGGAACGATGCGCAGGTGGGTGTGGAGCAGCGGCCGGCCCGGACGCTGGATCAATCAGCGCCGCTAGTACGAGCCAGGTAGTCGGTTAATCCCTGATCCACAGGTCCTTCCCTTTCCACTCGATCACGGTCAACAGTAGTGCCTGCAGCGGTACGATCACGATGCCTATAGGAAACAGGTTCTTGCCGGAAAAACAGATGACGAACAGGCCCAGTGCGATGGACGTCGAACCATGTTGCAGGAATGTCCAGCGGCGTTGCCCGCTCCCGGCACGTAGTACATCGAGCAGCACCCAGGACAGGCTTAACCAGCCGGTCACGCTGGCCAGGCCCAGGATGGGTAAGCCATACCAGCAACCGAAGTGCAGGTAAAAGAAACCGGAGGCGATCAGCAGGCCTCCTGGGTTGGCTTGTGCCGACGGATGTTTCCTGGCGGCATCAATGAAAGTGGTAAAGATCGAGTAGAAGAAGACGGGAACCACGGCGTGCGTCAGGGTGAACAGCAATACGACCACCGCACCCATGATCGGTGGTATCCCACCATTGCCACCGGCATTGAAGAGTGGTTTGAGATTCAGGGCCAGGCCCATTCCTGCCAGGGCATAGGTTACCAGCACCAGCAGGAAGGTACGTGCCAGGGATTTCCCTAAGCCGAATTCCTTGGCTTGCTGCCGCATTCCGTAGGCCCATTCTCCTGTTTCAGAAAGACCCAGCCAGGGAAATTGCTCGGTCATGATGATTGCCTGTCCCGTTTGTTGGCCGGCTTGCTGGTTGGCAACCAGAAGTTGTGTTCCAGGATCTTGCACTAATTGCATCATTCGTGGGCCGAGGTTGAGACGTGCGTCGATTTCATCCGTCGAACCCTCGAGGATGACCTTGGCAGGCCAGTTTTTCATTTGTGGGCCTACGAGGGAACCGATGAGTCCCGAGTTAAATGAGTTGGTGAATTCTGCGAATTCTTCCAGGGCACTTTCGTAGCTCGTGTATTGTCCGCTCGAGCGATCAAGAATGTGGGTGATGCGACCGGTTTGCAACTGTCCGTGGGAAAGCGCGGTGACAGTAGGCCGTACTCGGAAATAGAGTACAGAGAGAGCCGCCGACCACACGGCTGACGCCAGTAGAAGCAAGCCTGGAGCCAGCAGCACCGGAACGTCTGTCATCTTGTCATTAACCATCATGCGATCAACCGAGAGCATCATGCACCCTGCGAAAAGAACGATGGTCGCTGCAGCAAGTAGCCAGACGATGCCAAAGGAGAGCCGGCCGAGCATTAACCGCAAGAGAATGACAGCCGGCACCCGGCGGGGTGCAGGAGAGAGATGAGCGAAGGAGTCACGTCTAGGCGTGTAATTCACGAATCGGCCGGGCCTCGGTAATGGTCTGGAGAAGCTCGTTGGGTTGGCCCGTGACAAGGCGGGCTTCCGGACCGTCGAAGAGAGTCTGCATGATGGTAGCATTCAAGTGTTCGGGGCCGTAGAGATCGGTAGTGGCCTCCCCCCCATGGGCATCGGTTCGACCGACGATTCGTCCCATCTTTAAGCCGCCGCCAGCGACCAGCAAGGGCGTGAGTCGGGCCCAGTGTCCGGTGCCACCATTCTTTTGCTTGCCTGGTGCGCGACCCATTTCACTGCTGATAACCAGTAGAATATCATCGCTTAACCCTCGTTCCTGAAGATCCTCCAGGAAGGTTGCTACCGCATGATCGACCTGGGCTCCCAGTACGGGCATCGCCTTGGCATGGGAAGGATTGTTTCCGTCATTGTGAAAATCCCAGCAGGCGTCGTGCACCGTGACGAATCCACAGCCTGCCTCGCAGAGGCGACGGGCCAGCAACATCTGCTTGCCCAGCAGGTTGGTGATGCGTGACTGGTTGACCTTGTTCTCGTAGCGGGTTCCCCCCTTGTGCCATTCACGCATGTCGAACAGGGAACTGGTATCGTAACGGGCGACCGTCCGGGGATCTTCCTTGGAGAGATCAAACGCATCTGCAATTCCGCCCAGCAGGACATTCACGGCCTGTTGCTCTGAGGCCGTGGCTGAATCCAGGTCACTGGTTTTATCAAAGCGTCGCTTGAGGAAATCGAGCCGGTTCAGCAGCGTGCGGCGATCATCGAACCGGTACTTGGGCATGGAAAGGGTGAGGCTGTCGGCCAATCCCTTGCTGCCGTCCAGTAAGAGGCCACGGTAGGCCCCGCCATATTCCCCACTGCGAGTATAGTTGTCTCGAATATAGTCATAGCGGAAAGGACCGGTGGGAGTCCCCAGCTTGAGATCGGGTTGGATCTGTTCCGGGAGCAGGACCGCATGGGTTGGCATGGCGGTGACGGGGTGATTCGTTCCCGCCAACCGAGCATACTG
>JAZADA010000271.1:0-2902 GCA_036124135.1 Planctomycetota bacterium
TCTTACCGCAACCTCATGAGCGACAAGGATATCTGGAAAAAAGAATTCCCGGTCGGTACGCGTGGCTTGTTGCTGGAAAATTCGGAACTGGCCGTTTTTCAACCCGATGGAAAGTTTCGCATCATCAACATCATGGACGGGAACGTGAAACTGGAATCCCAGTGTGAAGCGGAACCGCAACTGCTGGAAATACAGGTCATTGCTTCCCAGGACCAATACCTGCTGGTTACCAATCGGTCCGCCAACAGCAGCGGCGTTACCATTCCCAGCATGGGCGTTCAATCCAAGATGATCACCGGCAATATCTATGCCTTCGATCGAACCAGCGGGAAATCACTCTGGCCCGTACCGGCGACGGTCAGCCGCTGGGCCTTGCCGCTGAACCAGCCCGGCGATTCTCCCGTACTGGTCTTCGTGCGAGAATTGCACCAGAAAAGCTCGGTCAGAACGACCCGTTCCTCGGTCAACAGTGAGTTTTTCTGTCTCGATAAACGAGATGGCCGTTTACTCATGGCAGAAAAGAAGGTGACCGGCTACATACGCAGCTTTGCCGTCATTGCCGACCCCTCGCAGCAGCAGGTGACGGTCATGATCAACGGCCAACTCCATCTTTTCCAGTTTACCGACGAACGGTTGCCTCCCGCGGCACCGGTCCAGATGTCCCAATTCACCAAGCCAACCGGATCCAGCAGGCCGAACCCGTTTAATCAACGACCTCCGATCCGTGCCGGCGGTCAACGCATCATCCTGCCGGCTGTTCCCAAGCGAGCGGTTCCAGCCCCCTGATCCGGGGCAAAATTGCCTGCTTCGGTGGGTAGGCAATGATCGACGGGGACAGTATTCTGTAGGCGGATTTTACCCCATTTTTTCAGGAGTGAAACATTCACCACCGGCCTGTCTGAATGGACCCTGTGGCTCCCGTAATCACCGGGAAACTTGATGGACCCCGAAACGGGCTGATTGGCAGCAGGAATCATGACCGCGGTCGTGACCCGGGTGCTGAACAACCTGCTGAATCGTTGCTTACTATTTGCATGAAGAGGAACTCTCTATGTCGACTGATGACCAAAGCACTGCTGCCGATCCCAACGCGGTAAATCTGCTGACTGCCGCTCGCGACAAGATCAGTGCCGAGTTGTCCCAGGTAATCGTGGGACAAGAACAGGTAATTGAAGAACTCCTGATCTCGCTTTTCAGCCGGGGCCACTGCCTACTCGAAGGTGTCCCGGGACTGGCCAAGACCCTGCTGATCAGCACGTTGGCACGAACACTCAACCTCTCTTTCAGTCGCATCCAGTTCACACCTGACCTGATGCCGGCCGACATTACAGGAACGGAGATCCTGGAAGAAAACCGCTCCACCGGAACCCGCGAGCGCCGTTTCCTGGAAGGTCCCATCTTCAGCAATATTGTCCTGGCAGATGAAATCAACCGAACCCCTCCCAAGACACAGGCCGCCTTGCTGGAAGCCATGCAGGAGCGACAGGTAACCGTCGGGCGTGTGCGTCATCCACTCTCCGACCCTTTCTTTGTACTGGCCACCCAAAACCCGATCGAACAGGAAGGGACGTATCCCCTGCCGGAAGCCCAGCAGGATCGTTTCATGTTCAAGGTGTTCGTCGATTACCCCAACTTCAATGATGAATTCGAAGTCGCCAGGCGAACCACTTCCATCATGGAAGACAATATCCAACCGGTCTTGACCGGTGAACAGATCATCCAGTTGCAACAGACGGTTCGGGAAGTACCCGTGACGGATCACGTCATTCGTTATGCCCTCTCGCTGGTCCGACAAACGCGTGTCAACAACCCGGGGATCCCCGAGTTTGTCGACGACATGGTTGGCTGGGGAGCGGGACCGCGAGCGGTTCAATTCCTGATCCTCGGCGGCAAGGCCCGGGCCCTGATGTATGGTCGCAGCCACGTCTCGACAGAAGACATCCAGGCTATCGCCAAGCCCGTACTGCGTCATCGTATCGTCGTGAATTTCGCGGCCGAAAGTGATGGCGTGACCTCTGACCAAATCATCGAACGATTGATCGATTGCACTCCCACGAAAGAAGACGAGTTGACGAGCGATGCCCGATTCCAAAAGATTTTTGCATCCTGAAGCCATCAAGCGTATCTCGCGACTCGATTTGCGGGCTCGACACGTGGTCGAAGGTTTTCTCTCCGGAATGCACCGTAGTCCGTACTTCGGACAGTCGGTGGAGTTTCTGCAACACCGGGAGTACGCCATCGGTGACGACCTGCGCCACGTGGACTGGAAGGTCTGGGCGCGGCAGGACCGCCTGGTCGTTAAGCAGTTCGAGGAAGATACCAACCTGCGATGCACGATGCTGGTCGACGTTTCCAGCAGCATGCAGTACGGCGAAGGACCGCTAACGAAATATGAATATGCCTGCACGATTGCCAGCAGCCTGGCCTACTTGGTCCTGCAGCAACAGGACGCCGTGGGCTGCGTGGCCTTCGATGAAGCCGTCCGGGTCAGGGTCCCCATTCGCAGCAAACGCAATCACATTTATTCCGTGATCAATTCCCTGGCAGCTAACGACCCACGCGACAAGACAGACATGCATGCTGTCCTCAAATCCGTAGCCGAGACCTGGCCACGTCGCGGCATGATGATCGTGGTTTCAGATCTCCTGACAGACACGGACAACCTGATGCGCGGCCTCAGGTTACTGCGACAACGAGGCCATGACGTACTGGTTTTCCATGTCATGGATGATGACGAACTGGACTTCCCCTTTTCCGGCCCCATGCGTTTCGAGGGCCTCGAAACCGAAGATTTCCTGAACTGCAACCCACGAGCCCTGCGAGAAGGTTACCTGGAAGCTGTCGAAACCTTCCTGCAGGACGTCAGGCATCGCTGTGCACAAAACACGATTGACTACGCACT
>JAZADA010000272.1:0-2895 GCA_036124135.1 Planctomycetota bacterium
GCCAGTGTTGTGCGAGGTTGATAATCGACAACCTGGATAGAACGACCAGGATTCTCAATCCGCATCAATAATTGCACGAGCCTGGCCGGGGATCCCTGTCGGACCAGGGTTGAAATCGGAATGCAAGCCTGCACCAGTCGTTCCCCTTTTTCGACCTTGAATTGCGTTTGGTTTTGTACGTTCACACAAGCAACCCGATGTTCGACATCAAACTGAAGGCTCGGTAGCGCTGCTTGTGCGAGTGGAATCAAGCTGCCATTACTAAACAGGTTGATCGTAATGGCAGTGATCAACGTGGGTAAAAAAGCACCGTGATTTTGACGGGTGCAGGTTCGTTTCATCAATGAGAACTCCTTGAGGTCAGGGGGGCACCTGCCGGCCAGGGTTTCATGGCATCGATGAACCTGGCAAGCAAGGTTAAGTGGCAGTTGCCGAGCCTGCCGGCAAGCCGGTCCGCGGCAACGGTGGACAGCGACTCCCTCATGGAGTTGAGCATGGCGATTGGTTACCAAAATCTTTTCGATAACCATGGTCGCGGAAGATCGACTTGTCTGAATACCTTGCAGGCTCGTCACCCCATGGTGCACCGCAAGTTGTATTCCTGAAGGATCTCCGGGATAGAATCGTTGAAATGACGATTCCTGTTGGCTCGTGAACGATCTGTATCGACACGTCCTTGGAGGGAATGATAGAGCGGAGTCGAGTAGAGTCAAGAAAAGTTTTTCTTGCTAGCGTTTGTCCGCAGGTAAACAGCTGGTTTCAAGATGCTGCAAGTGTTGCCTGGACCTGGTCAAACGTACTGAAGGCCGCATGTTGGCAGGGGTCTTCATGGATTGGATTTTCCGGGCGTTGACAGAGTGCGGTGTGGAGGCCGGCACTGGCGGCCGCATCGAGTTCGGCCGGGACGTCGCTCAAGAACAGGATCTTGTCAGGTGTGGCCTGGATATCGGAGGCGATGCGTTGGTAACTGTCACTTTCCTTTTTTGATCCGATGGTCGTGTCGTAATGTTCGCTGAAGAGCTGCAGCATATTACCTGCAAGCGAGTGGCCAAAGAACAGTTTTTGGGCAGCGATACTACCGGAGGAGTAGATTCGCAGGTCCAGTCCCGCCTGTTTCCATTCCTGCAATGCTGGTGGTACGTCCGGGTAGACATGGGCTTCCATTTCGCCACTCTCGAATCCACTTTTCCAGATCAGGCCCTGTAGCGTTTTTAATCCAGTGGCCTTGATGTCCTCGTCCATCAATTGTTGTACGTGTTGGATCACGGCTGCCTGGATGTCCTCCGGTTCGGAGGAGTCAGTGGGCAGGCCAGCGGTTGCTTGCCAGTGGGAAAAGGATTCAGCACCTGTATCACGGGCGATTAGCTCGCAGGCCTCCGTGAGTTGTGGTTGATTCCAGTGTTCCTGCACGTAAGCAGCCAGTTCTCGGCGTGCAAAAGGAAACATCACATCGTAGACAAATCGAATGGAAGAGGTAGTTCCCTCGATGTCCAGCAGGATAACTTTTCCAGAAAACGTAATCACACCTGCACCACGGAATCAGAGCCTTCCGAGGGGGGGAGGTAATCGGGTCCCATGCAGAGTGGCGAGAATTCTTCATGGATGGGATCGTCGACGTAGTGCGGGGCCCAACCGGAAGTGTCCTCGAAGAGTCGAATGCAGCGGATGTTACGTGTGCTGCAGAGATCGAACCAGTGCCGGGTGTCCCGCGGAACGTTGATCAGGTCACCACTTTCCACCTGGATGCCGAACGTGGGGCCTTCGCTTGGATGGATATGGAAAAGTCCACTGCCACTGATCGTGAAGCGAACCTCGTCTTCACTGTGAGTGTGTTCGGAGGAAAACTTGGCCAGCATCTCGTCGAGCCCAGGGGTGTCGGAAGAAACGCTGATAACATCAGCGGTCACGAAACCACCGCGTTCCTTGAGGCGTTCGATTTCCGGTTCGTAAGCCGCGAGGATTTCCTCGTTCGTGGCATCTTCTTTGATGCGTCCGGCAACATCCCATTGCTCGTACCAGATCCCATGTGGCTCGAGGAATTCCTGGATTTCCTGGACGTCCGTGATTTCTCGGTTCTCGGCTTCAATCCGAATGCGGGCCATGACAACATCTCCAAACCAGGTACATGGGTGGTCTACAACAATCAGGTTCAGCATACCAAGTTTACAAGGCCTGTTCTATGCCCCGCCCCAGGCTTCAAACCGGGGTGCGACGGCCGATGCATTCAAACAGGAACTCGAAGACCTCGATCTGTCGTTGGGCGTCCGCCAGGGTATCCCCCCAGGTGTATAGTCCGTGCTGGCGGATCAGGAACCCGTGAGTTAACTGCTCCGGGTGCTGTTGAAAGCGTTCGGAAAGATCTGTGGCAAGTTGTGGAATATCCTGGGTGTTGTCAAAGATGGTGACCCATTCCTGGTGTTCGTGGGAAGTTACTTCGTCGAGTCCCTTCAGCATTTCGTAGTCAGTCATCGTGAAACCACCCTGCGCAAAGAACTGTTCTGACAACAGCGTGGCCCATACCGAATGCGTGTGCAGGATCGCCCTGGCCTGTGTCTGCTGGGCAATGGCCACATGCAGCAGGGTCTCGGCCGATGATTTGGGCTGTCCTTGTTGCACGGGCTGGCCCTGCGCGTTCACTTGCACGAAGTCATTCCGAGTTAAGCGTCCCTTGTGCTTGCCACTGGCGGTCACGAGCAGCTGCAAGGGGTCCTGCTGCAGGATCACACTGTAATTACTGCTGGTACCCAGTGACCAGCCGCGTTGGTGAAACATGCGACCGATGTCGCAGAGAGCATCCTGGTTGGCGATTATTTCGGCGGGACTGGTCATGGGAAGGGTTTCCTGTCTAGCTGTGCATGCGGGGCAGGGTATCACCCTGCTCGATGATCTGTGCTT
>JAZADA010000273.1:0-5254 GCA_036124135.1 Planctomycetota bacterium
AAGCAGTGCCCTGGGGCGACTACGATTAAGAACCGGATCATCGATCACCAACCCGGCGCGGCGAATTTTCTCGTGGTACGACTGGACCTGACCGATCATCCCTTCCACCGTTTCCGCATCTTCACGGTAGAAATAATTGATCGCATCGGCAATACGCTTGCGCCGCATCAGCGCCGGGATACTCACCGATGGCCTGTGCCCGGATCGTTGAACGATCGATTCCAGGTCAGTCAACAATGGATCCCAATCTGAATTATCCAGGTGAACAACAACCTCTTTCAATCGCAACTCCAGTTCCGCCGTGAGCTTCCTTCGCAGCACCTTGTCCTCCGCAACATCGACCGTGCCCTCCTGTTCCTGTTCGTAGGTTGCGACAAATTGCTGAATAGAAATAGGTCTACCCACGTTCATCCAGACCTTGCTTCCCAGCCGCTGCTTGGACTCATAATTAATGCCCAGTGGAACAATGACCAGTTCCTTGACCCCCTCCGCGTACGCCGGCAATACAATGCGTGCCGCACCGCTTCTTACCATCGCCAACTGGCGCACATCGGTCGACATGCCCTCGGGAAAAATACCCATGGCACGCCCTGCTCTCAAGCCGTCAGTGACTCGCCCCAGGCTCTGCGCATTTTTCTTGACCTGGCGTGCATCATCCTGGCCGCGATACGCCGGAACCATGCCCAGCGCCTTCATCACGGAACCAAGTAAAGGTGTCTTGAACAAGGGCGCCTTGGCCATGAAGCTAACCGGCCGACGGGCCGTGATCCCGATCAGCACCGGGTCAATCAAGGAGTTGGGATGATTCGCACAAAAGAGCACTGGTCCACTGCGGGGAATATGTTCCGCCCCAGTGATCTGGATCTTGGGATAATAGCGTTTGATCAGCGCATGGGCGGCCTTTCTCAAGATCACGCCAAGCACGGTAATGGGATTCAATGACACGCCACAACTCTCATGAAACAGTTTAATAATGCCGTGTAGACGAGTCTTCAATATCCTCGTTCCAGGCATTTGGTGGCAAGTCAGATCCAATCATTTTTCATTGATAACTGTGATACGGCAGGATTCCACACTACTTTTGGACCCCAGGACCACGCCCCGAACTGTCCGATGATGCTAAACTGGACGCTTTCCACAGCCACGCAAGGAAACCTAACCCATGCTGACTTCCCCACGGAATGCAATCTCCATCTTGGCTCTCTGCATCTGTTCACTGCCATCGATCGCCCAGGAAGTCCCCCCGATCAGCCAACCGGAGGCGCTCTTTGAAGAACTGTGGGGAACATTTTCAGAGCGTTACGCATTCTTCGAACTGCGGGGAGTCGACTGGGATGCCCAGCGGCGCAAGTACCGCCCCCTGGTGAAGGCGGACACGACTGACGCGCAACTCTTTGATATCTTCTGCAAGATGCTCAAACCGCTCAACGATGGACACGTCAACCTGAAGGCCCGCGGCACAAAGAAAAAAAGCTTCAATGCAGAGACCGAGGCTCGTTTCTACCAGGAGTTCTCCAGCAACAAGAAACTGAAACAGTACGCCCTGGCGGTATCTGAAACGTTAAACAAAGCCGGCTTCGGTCCGCCCCAGAAGCGAGCTGGCATTCTCGTTTACCGCACCTCCCCCAGGTATGGCTACCTGCAGGTCCTGGAAGTTGAAGGGCCCTCGACCAAGAAGCTTAACACGGCACTGGACGAGATCATCACCGCCTTCCAGGGAAAGAAAGGGGTCATTGTCGATATCCGTGATAACCCCGGGGGGACCGATAAGTGCGTCTACACGATCGTTAGCCGCTTTGCGGATAAGAAACGCGTGGGCCACCACCGCACCACTCGCCGCGGCCCCGGCCCGGACGATTTCAGTGAAAAGAAAACGGTTTACCTGGAACCTCACCCCAAGCTCACCTACACCGGCCCCACGATTTGCCTGACCAACGACGCCTCCTTCAGTGGCGCAGACGTGTTCGCCATGCTCATGACTCAATTACCCTACGTCACGCTGGTCGGCGAACCCAGCAACGGGATTTTCTCTAACATGCTGGAAAAGAAATTAAGCAACGGCTGGAAATACAGCCTCTCTCACCAGCGATACTATTCGGCTGACATGATCTGCTACGAGAGCAAGGGCATTCCCGTCGACATCACCGTCAAGAACCTCTGGGCGGATGTGCAGAAGAACGTCGACCGTGTGCTGCTGACCGGACTTGAAAAACTGCAAGCCACCCAACCTTGATCCGATCTAGATATCAAGACGATAGTGCGCTATTTTCTCGGGATCTCCCTCGACTCCCAGGCCAGGCCTCTCAGGCACGCGAATACGCCCCTGGTCGATCACCAACGGTTCTACGGTGATATCATTTTCCAAACCGTAATAGGTGCTGTCGTTAGCCAGCGAGTAGGCAGGGCACGCTGCCGCGATGTGAACCATCGAGGCTGTCTTCGGACCCAGGTCATGCCCACAGTGCATGATAACCGGAACGCCAGCTGCTTCTCCCAGGTGGCCGATCTTGACGCAGGGAAGCAGCCCACCTGCCGCGTAGGTATCAGGGAGCAAGAACTCGGCCGCACCTGCCTGGAGTATTTCCCAGACGCTGGCAGGGCCCTGCACACTTTCGTTCAAAGCAATGGGTGTCTTGGATTGCTCTCGCAACCAGGCTGCGTCGGACAAGGGGTCTGCCGGAATCGGCTGTTCCAGGTATTCCAACTCGTAGGGCTCCAACTGCTTTGCCAGTTCGGCGGCTTCCTGTGGCGAGTAGGCCCGGTTCGGATCGATCCGCAGTTTCAGTTTCATTCCCACGGCATCCCGCACGCCCCGGACCATCTCCAGGTCTTCGTTCATGTCAGACCCGGCCTTGGTCTTGAGCGTGGAAAATCCCTGCTCCACGTAAAGGCTGGCAATTTCCCCGGCTCGTTCATAAGACTGGATCCCCATGCAGGCAGCCAGTTCCACCTCGGGCCGAATGATCCCACCCAGCAGGCTCGCCACGGGTACACCGGCAGCCTTGCCGCAGAGGTCCCACATTGCCATCTCCAGCCCGGACTTAAGCCGTGACTCAAACGGACACTCGGCGTGATACTTCTCGAGATCCCATGGATCGTGGCCCGCCAACAACTCGGTCGCCGCGCGGCGACCCTTCACGAATTCCTCCGCAGGGATGAAGTTACAGTTGTATTCCCCCCAGCCAACCAACCCTTCTTCGGTATCCAGACGTACGATAGCGCTCTGTGTTACCGAGCTGGTGCGAATATGAGAGCGATAGGGAGCAATGGGTGGAATCTGCGGTATCTCGACCACGGTAATTTCCACGTTCCGAATCTTCATAGACCTCTTCTTCCCTTCCTGTTAGGCGTCCCCAAATCTCGGAAAAACAACGAAAAATCGCGTTGTTTTCCCGATCTCAATAATTTTCCGGCTTTTCCGTGCGGGGTTTTACCTCCGGTTGGAGAGTTACTCCTTAGGTGGGAGTCACAACAGACTCCGTGGATCGTCACATGAGCTAAATCCCTGGCGATTCGAAACACGTTGTCACGCTCACCTGGAGATTGACTGTAACAAACCCCGTCCGTTTTCGCTAAGTGGATTATTAACTAACCCTCACATACTTTCACCCCTATCCCCAAGGAGAAGACCATGAAAACGCCCCTTAAAGTTACTGTAACCGCGGCCCTAGCGATGGCCCTGGTTTATCCCCTGAACATGGCCCTGGCGCAAGGATTTTCCTTCAATGCCGCTACCCTCAAGTCGACTCGCTCGACGGCCAGTAAAACTCGCAATGTGAAAGTGCCTGCCCGTCCGGCGCCTTCCAAGTCCAGAGTTCCTGGAAAGACGTTCACCAAGCCGAGCAAAACCTTCACCAAGCCGATCGCCAAGCCGGCCCCGGTGCGCAAGACCAGGACACCTTCCCGGTCGTACCAGCCGATTAAGTTTCCCATCAAAACCATCCCGCCCGAGAAGAAATCCCGGGTTACCCTCCCGGCACCTAAGCGGCCTGTGCCCGATGCCATGGGCAATAACCGGCGTCCCGACCCCAGGGTCCCCATCATCGATCCTCGCCTGGTGGAAAGCCTGGAACGCATTCGGCGGACACGCACTCCCATCCTGGATCCCGAGGCGGTCCGCAGCATTACGGAACTTGCTCGCGAACGAAATGCCCGGGCCGAGGAAGAAGCGCTTGAAGTCGCTCCTGATGTAGAACGCGACCTTGAGCCTGGTGAGGAAAACCTGGTGCCACCCGCCGCGGGTGCCCCGGCTCATCCGGCCTGTCCGCACGGTTGCCACGGTCACTGCAATCATCGCGGGGCCTCCTTTGGACTGGATTTTCCACGCTGGGGATTCGCCTACGGACCCAACGGGATCTACATCCGTGGAGGTGGCCGCAGGTACATCGACCGCCCCGGTAACGTGGTGATCGTGGACGGTGGCGATACCGTCGTGGAAGAATCGGGAGTCGAGATCCGCGAAGTAAACGATCTTCCCGAGGTCTATGTAGCGACCACGATCGCCCTTTCCAGCAAGCTCCCACTTGGTAACGAGATGGGGCAGGTCATCCTGGACATCCAGGGGATCTCCCTCCCCACCGAGTTGCGAGCATGGACGAACGAATCGGCTACCTGCACCCTGCCCATGATGGGACTGGATCAGCCCAAGGAAGCCCGATTGATCATGATCACTGCCCAGGGAGAGGTCGCTCACTCGATCAGCGTCCTCTTGATGCCCGCCAAGGCACCTGCAGAAAACCCGCTGGACTAACCGTCACAACTACTTACCTGCGGTAACGCGACCGGCTGGGAGAGCTCACTCTCCTGGCCGGTTTTTTCCTGCGCGGTAAACTATGAACCGGGAGGGGGTGAGGTCTTGCAGTACTGCTCGTACTCAGCCAGCGTTTGATCGTCTGCCGGGTAGGTCCCCAGCAACGGGGAGCCACCGGCAATTTTTGCCAGGATAAAATCTTCCCGATGTTCCTGCAGGGCGGCCTCCAACGCGACCTCGTCGGCCATGTCCCGGGGAACCACGATCACACCCTCGGCGTCACCGACCATGATATCGCCCGGATAGACGGCGACTCCACCACACCCGACAGGTAATTGGATGTCAGCCGGATGATGTACCGTCTTGTTCGTGGCAGCATGAGCCGACCTCGCATAGGAGGCGATCTCCATGGACGCGATGGCCGGTGAGTCACGAAAACAGCCGTCGGTCACGATTCCTACTGCACCACGTGCCACCATGCGTGTTGCCAGGATATTGCCCATC
>JAZADA010000274.1:0-2751 GCA_036124135.1 Planctomycetota bacterium
ATCGTCACCGGCATCACTTCCCCGGTTCCCTGGTGCACACGTTCCTTGATAAATGTTTCCGTCATGGCTGATACGGAGTCAATACCACCGTTAAGCCAGATCGCGGTATCGATACAGTGGGCCAGCAAGTCACCAGTCACACCGGAGCCAGCGGCCTTGGCGTCCAGCCTCCACAAGGCCTCACCCCCCTGCGGCAGTTCCGAGGAAATGGTCCAGTCCTGCAGGAACTGGGCGCGGTAGTGAAAAATACGTCCCAGTCGACCTTCATCGATCAACTGCTTGGCCAGGGTTACCGCAGGGACGCGGCGATAGTTGTACCAAACCATGTTGGCAACGCCCGCTTTCTCCACGGCGGCACACATTTCTTCACCTTCGGCCGTGTCCATGGCGATCGGTTTCTCACAAAGGATCATCTTGCCGGCCTCGGCACAGGCGATTGCCATCTCCTTATGCAGGTTATTGGGAACACAGATATCGATCACATCGATATCATCACGCGCTACCAGGGCACGCCAGTCGGTTTCAATCGACTCGTATCCCCAGTTGTCCGCGAAGGCTCGTACATTCTCTTCGTTACGGGCACAGGCTGCCTTGAGTACGGGTTCGTATTCCAGGTCGAAAAAATTGCTGACCTTGCAGTAGGCGTTTGAATGCGCCCGCCCCATGAAGCCGTAACCGATCATGCCAATATTAAGTGGTTTCTTCGCCATTGTTGTAACTCTCTCTATGTGTTGATTCTCTACGTATTGATGATTTAGTCGTTTTTAGTTCCAGCCGTGAGCATCCCGGACCTTGATCATGGCACCGAGAATTGCATTGGCCGTCGATGGATCTTCAATGACCGCATTAGAGAACATGCAACCGTCCCAGCAAATGTGGTGCATCCCACGATCCGCAGCACCTTCCAGCCAGTAGCCGGCGGTCGCCGTGATATCCAACTTTCCATTCGGGTCATCGGCCAGGCAATGCCGGCCGGTCTTGTCGTGCGAGCCTGTTCCATGCACCGTGCCATCGTTCTGGGCTACATGGAAATCATAAGTCCAAGGACGCAAAGCTGCCGTCATGTTCGCATAGGCAGCATCAAATTCTTCCTGGCTGTAACCATCCTGGAGCAAAGCATGTTCGGGAGCATTATAGCCCATTAAGTATAAATAGGTGTGCGCCTGGTCAGCCTGGAATCCAACCGTCTGTGGCATATCGGTCTGCTCCAGCAAATCGAGCATGTCCTTCCAGGAATGCATTCCTCCCCAACAGATCTCCCCTTCGGCAACAAGCCGCTCACCATGGTCAGCAGCCACCTGGCCAGCACGACGGAAGGTCTCAGCAATCTTGGCCGTATTGGCTTTAGGATCAGCCGCCCAGTCGGCTACGCCGGAGGCAGAGTCAATACGAATAGCACCGTATTTACGAATCCCGATCTCGTTAAAAACCTTGGCAATCCGACAGGCCTTTTCCACTGCCAACACGAAATTATCTCGTTCCTCGTCGGATCCCATAGCCGGGCCGCCCACCGTACCGGGCCAAATAGGAGCTACCAGGGAACCAATCGTGAGATCAAAGGAGGCTACCAGGTCGGCAATTTCCTTCAAAGCATCATCACTGGCATCCGGATCGGTGTGTGGATGAAAAAGGAAATAGTCGACACCATCAAATTTTTGGCCATCGACTTCTGCTGCAGCGGTTAACTCCAACATGCGCTGCAAACTGATGTCCGGTTCGTCACCTCCCTGGCTCGCCTTACCAACCAAGCCTGGCCACATCGCGTTATGCAGTTTCGGGAAAATATTGCTCATGACTTCGTGACTCCTCGATCAACGCTTGGAAATTACTGGTTTGATAAAACAGCGTACGCTTCAATGCACGCTGACCTTTTAACTATTCTTGTAGGCCCCCATCGCCGGCAAATTCTCCTGGACGTCCGGACCGAAGTAACGAAGTCCCACCAGCGGTTCCGCCCCTGTGTTTTCGATTTCGACACCTGCGGCAGCTGCTTCACTGGTGATAAACACCTCATCCTCGGTGTGCTCACCAAATCGAATCAAGGCTGGTGTCTGCAATGCCAGGTTGCCAATACGACCCTTGCCCTGCGTGGTGATCCAGCTGCTGGCACCCGGATCCTGCAAGGTGCAACTGGCACCCGGCTCAATCGTCAGTTCCTTGGCGCTAAATAATTGGTCGCCATTCACGTCGCCGTAAACAATCCAGCGATCCGTGTAACCGTCTCCACTGCGAGAAGCATCAACAATCGGTTCCAGGTAGTTGTTATCCTTGAAATTGGGATCCACGTTTTTCTCCCAATCAAGCTGGCCAATAATAAAATCCAGGTCCTGGTGTTTATCTTCCGGCATATCCTTGACCAGCAACGACCAGGGAACATAGCGGCCCTCGACCAGTGACTGGAACATGCCAAACACGTCGCTGCCCCATTGTGGCTCATAGGTACAAAGGGATCCCGGTGCATGCAAAACTCCAGGTGGAATCAACCAACCCGTACCACGCTTGAGGCGATAGGCCTTGGAAAGATCGAGGATACCATTGTCTCCCTTGTTCCAGTCTTCCAGGCACTTGCGGAGCTGCGCCTTGGTGGTTCCCGGCTCCAGGCCCATGAAGGTATAGCTGAAATTATTATCAACGTTGTTGTACTGGGGAGCGAAATAGTAGCTTTCCGGCTTCCCTTCCTGGCCCACGAGTTCGGCATCCGCGGAACTCTGGTGCATGTGATGTGGAATCGGTCCCATGTTGTCAAAGAAC
>JAZADA010000275.1:0-11460 GCA_036124135.1 Planctomycetota bacterium
GGACCACGAAACTGGGGCCAGTTCTCAGCAGCTGACAGGCCATTCGTGAAAACGAAGAGTACAAGGACTATTGCTAGGTTACGTTTCATCATCTTCTCCCAAATGCATCTCAGGGTTGATATCAACACCGACTATTCTCGCTTGAATAAGACCTCGCGTCGAGTCCTCCTGTCCTTGACAGGTTCACCGACCTGGATCACCAAATCCGATTCGAGAAGTCGAGCGGCCGCGTAATCCGGTACTCCCTTGGGGTAAACCGCCATCACGCCGGGACGCGTGATCACCTGGCCGTTCACCTTCAAGTTCCCAAATGTCACCTGGACCTTGGGAATCTTTTCCGCTGGAATGCGACGACCATAGATTTCCACGAAACTGGCCAGCCGACGAGCCAGTACCAGTTTTTCTGCCGGGAATCGTAAGGCCCCCACGAACACGTTCTCATCCCGCTTGTGCGAATAAACGAAAGCACCTACCCAGGTACACGGTTTCTCCGCAACTACCTCTCGATCCATACGGACCACACGATAGGTATATTTGCCGGGAGTCCAGGCATAAGCACGGCGTACGCTGATAAAATCTCCCTCGTGTCCAGAACTCTGGCAGAACCCACCCAGCGCTGGACGGATCGCGTCGTGACCACGCTCACCCCACATCGACATCAGGAACCCAGGACCAATTTTCCGTAGGCGGCGATTCTGTTTCGTGTAACCATCTGCCTGGGTCTGTACCCCTCCGTAAAATGGGATCCCGTTAAGATGCCCCAAACCAATGGGAGCAATGTACAGGTTGATGTCGGCAGGTACCGGATCCTTGATCGTGACGTCAATACTGTAACTCTCAAATGGCGTATCCTGTCCCACGTCCCACCAAACATCAACCAGATGCCAAGGCATCGCCTTGTACTCGGCAGGTGCAACCAATTCACCAGCATGCACGGGCACTAAAAATACCCCGGCGACTACCCACGATAACACAGACAAACCCAGCAACCCTTGTTGCTGACAACACCGCCCCCAGGAGCTTGCCAGGTTCGCTCTCGTTGATCTGCTCATTACGATGACCTCCACGCATCCTCACCACGATCTTCGACCACCTGCTACTGAATCCGAATTGTAGTCTCACCTGGAATGGTTTCACAATCAGCGAGCGGGGTACTCGACCGCCTTGACTTACCCTGATCCTGGGTAAATTACGCATCAAAACTTCGTAAACAGCTCAACCGATACAGTTTGACTAACCGATAGAGATGCTGGTTTTATGTCTCCACAGAATCGCAGAATCCAAAGACAGCCTGTGAAAAACGCTCTCATACTAGCGATTGTCCCTGGTTTGCTAGCAAATCTTCTGCTTGCACAGCAACCTGTGTCGCCTCAGCGTACCGCGATTCCTGAAAAAATCACGGCTTTCTCGCCGGCCCCACTCCGACGGCAGGAAAAGCTGCCGGCCAACGCAGTGAACTCCACTCCCGCGCCCTTACTGACACTGGCTCGTACCCAAGAACTGGCCCTGCGCAGCAACCCATCGTTAGCTCAGGCGGCCGCTCGTGTCGATGCTGCCTGGGGCAAACTGGTTCAATCAGGACTCTATCCCAATACGATTATTGGCTACCACGCCAATGAAGTGGGCAATTATGGTGGCCCAGGCGTCCAGGGTGGATTCATCCGGCAGAAGATTATCACCGGTGGCAAGATAGGCTTGAATCGTTCCATAGCAAGGCACGAACTGCAGATTGCTGAAGTCGAACTGACGGTCCGGGAGCAACGGATACTGAATGACGTAAACAGTCGCTTCTTCGAGATGCTGGTTGGACAGCAACGACTTACGCTGACCCAGGAACTGGTTCGTATTGCCGAGTCTTTCGTCCAGTCCACGGAAACCTTGTTGAAGGCAGGTCGAGTCAACGAGAACAACATGTTGCAGGCTCAGCTGGAATCAGATAATGCACATATCCTGCGAGATAACGCCCGCAACCTTTACCATGAATCATGGCGTCGCTTGCGGGCGACCATCGGGGACCCTGGTTTACCAATACAGTCTGCGGAGGGAAACCTCGCGAAAAAGGCCCAGGAATTTAACTGGAAAGAAAGCCTGCAGCATCTGCTCGCTAAGCATCCTAAAATCACCATGGCACGGATCGAGATTGACCGCTCCTATGTTGCCTTGCAGCGGGCTTGTCGTGAGCGATACCCGGATGTTGATGTCATGCTCAGTGTACGACATCACAACGTCACCTCGGATGACGTAGCCAACATCCAGGTCGGCTTTCCATTGCCTCTCTTCGACCGCAACCAGGGCAATATTTTCAAGGCCCAGGCAGAACTCGCTATCGCCGAAAGTCAGCTGCAGAAGGTCGAGTTAAATTTACAGGACCAGTTAGCAACCACGTTTCGTCGTTATGCTAATTCCCGGCAACAGGTAGAGCGCTACCAGCAGCAAATGTTACCACGTGCCCAACGTTCACTCGATTTTGTCACCAAGGGGTATCGCCAAGGGCAAGTTGATTTCCTGACCTTGCTGACCTCCCAGCGTACTTACTACCAGGTAAACCTTCAGTACCTGGATGCTTTAAGAACTTTGCGCCTCAACGAAATCCTGATGGATGGCCATTTGTTACAGGGTAGTCTCCAGATAGGTCCCTTCCACGAGCATTAAAATTCACGAAAACCATCATTTCATTATTGATTCTGCCTGTTATGTCAGGCTGTCTTGACTCGCTGTTTCAAGGCACCTAGGATTGAAAACAGCGATAACTTTTACTCGAGGTGTTTGCTGATGTTCCAATGGTTGCTCCATTCCGTGTTAATCGTGGCAATGTTTAGTTGTCCGCTGCGCTGCACGATGGGGTCAACAGGATCATCTCCGCAGGACGAAACTCCTGTGCAACAGGTACGCACGACAGGTTGCTCCTGCTGTGCTTCAACACCCGGATCGAAAGTCCCTCGATCCTCCGAGGGCACTCATTCCGATGGTGGATGTTTCTGTCTCTGTTCTGGTGCCATCCTGGTACTTGGTGCCGGGATCGAACTACAGTCGGAACAGGCAGACCTAAACCAAGTGGTCAACGAGCTCACGGAACCGGCCAGTCTGCCATCGCACAGTCTCTGCAAGCACGAGGGGAAGCCTGCACATCCAGGTGGCCGAGCGATCCGTATCTCCCTGATGTCGTTCTTGTGCTAACGGATGTCTACCCATGGCAAGAAAACGGTATCCCCGTTCCCTTGCCGTATCTGGCGTAATCCGCTTTCCACCCGGAAAGTGGTTCTGACTTGTGGATGTTCGATCAAGGCATCCCGGTAGTGCATCAAACAGGACACATTCATTCATGGCTCGGATTAAATTCCTCCCCTGGGAGTACGGAATCCGCAACTTGTTTCGCAGGCCCCTGCGAAGCGGCCTGACATTGACCGGTTTAACGATCGTGATCGTGCTGGTTCTTGTCGTGGTTGGTTTCATTCGTGGCCTGGAACAATCGTTACGTGTCAGCGGGGATCCCCAAGTGGCTCTCGTTTTCGCCCTGGGAATGGGCGAAAACCTGGAGTATTCGGCGATTCCCGTGGCTGCCGCAGACGAGGTTTCCGCGCTCGACATTGTCCAGCAACGCTACCGTGAAAAATATGCTTCCCAGGAGTTATACCTGGGAACGCAGGTACAACTGGACAACGATGACACGGATCACCTGGGACTGGTACGTGGGGTCACCCATGCGGCGAGATTGGTCCGGCAGCAGGTGCAATTGACCGCGGGCCGATGGCCTGAAACTGGTGAAATCCTGGTCGGAGAACTGGCTGCCACCAAGCTGGGGGTCGATAGCTCGGAACTGGCATTGGGCAAGGTCCTGCGGTTCGAGGGAGATGAATGGCGTATCAGCGGACATTTTAGTGCCGCTGGATCCGTCTTTGAATCAGAGATCTGGTGTCGACTCGGCGATCTTCAAAGCAGCATGAAACGCCCGGATCTAAGCCTGGTCGCCCTGAGATTGAATTCACCTGCCGACTTCAAATACCTGAACCTGTTTTGCCAGGAACGTAACACGCTCGAAATCCGAGCCGTCCGGGAACCGGCTTACTACCAGGCCTTGAACAAGGATTACCGACCGGTTCGCATCCTGGCCTGGATCGTGGTCCTGCTGGTTTCAGGTGCTGGCATTTTTGCCGGCTTGAACACGATGTATGCAGCGGTACTGGGTCGTGTTCGCGAACTGGCAACACTCCAGACCCTGGGTTATCTGCGCACGGCAATTGTCGTAAGCGTAGTCCAGGAAGGCTTGCTGATCGCCATGACCGCATCCTTGATAGCCAGCCTGATTGCGCTGGTCGCTATTCGCGGTTGGGCCATCAAGTTTACCATGGGTGCCTTCCAGCTGGGCATCGACCCCACCTGTATCCTGATCGGTTGCACCGCGGGCTGCCTGCTTGGCTTGATCGGTTCATTACCTCCCGCCATACGTGTCATGCGATCACCGATTGTAACAAGCCTGAAAGCAATTTAATTAATCCAGTCTTGACCACCACTTGGAGTTACCGAACCATGAAAAACATAACCTGCAAAGAAATACTGGCGAGCCTTCTCTTGGCTACCCTCGTGGGCTGTGGCAACGGCACCTCGAGTAGTCCCACCATCGATGGTTCAAAGTACCAGCTGAGCTCGGAACCGACCGGTGCGATCCAGGTCCTGGAATTGCGCACTAAGGCCGCGAACGACGATGCGGTCGTCGTCGTGGGCCGTATCGGGGGAGCCCAACCCTGGGTCGAGGGCCTGTCAGCTTTCACGCTGGTTGACAGTTCCCTGCCAGCCTGCAACGAGATCGAGGGAGACGACTGCAGGACCCCCTGGGATTACTGCTGTGAACCGAACCTGGGCACAAAGCAAACCCTGATCAAGGTCGTCAATCAAGAAGGACAACCCCTGGAAGTCGGCGCCCAGGAATTACTGAAACTGAAGGAACTACAAACCGTGGTCGTCCAGGGTAAGGTGCAGCTTGACAGCTCTGGCAACATGTCCATCCTGGCTTCCGGGATCTACGTCCGACCCTAGACCGTGGAATGGAAACCGAGCACTCCTCGAAGAGACTATCAACCATGACAGAATCAATTAACCTGCGTGACCTGGCTGTCGATCGCCAGGACCAAGATGCCCCGCCAGGGATCCGTCACCAGCGTCACTTCATTACGCGTTATCTCCTGCCGGGAGTTCTCGTGATAGGTTTCGTGGGTGTCCTGGCCTGGACCCTCCGGGACCAGTTCCTGCCGGCTTACGAGGTCACGATCATTCCCGTTCACGTCACCCGGTCTCAATCGCAACAGGCAGGCACGCCCCTGTTCAAATCGGCTGGCTGGGTAGAACCACGTCCCACTCCAATTTACGTTCCCGCGCTGGCCCCGGGCGTTGTCAAGAATCTCCTGGTCGTCGAGGATCAAGCTCTCCAGAAGGGAGACGCAGTTGCGATCCTGGTGAGCGAGGATGCCAATTTGATCCGCAAGCGAGCCCAGGCGGACCTGCAACTGGCTACCGCCGAGTTGAAAGCGGCGCAAGTCAACTTTGACAAACCCGTTCACCTGCAGGCCGCGTTGAGCGAGGCCGAGGCCGATTTAGCCAAGGCGAATACCGCGGTGGGCAACCTGCCTTTTGAGACAGAACGTGCGGAAGCGCATCAGAAACTGGCTCAACAGGATCTCCAGGGAAAGAAAAAGGCCAGTGGTGTCGTCTCGGGCCTGGAAATCGACAAGGCCGAAAGTACGTTGAAAGCGGCCACTGCACTCGTCCAGGAATTAAAACGACGGGCAAAACTGCTGGCCAGTGAACAACAGGCCGTGTTACTGCGACGCAACGCCCTCCAGGAACAACTTGAACTTAAAACCGCGGAAGAACGCACACTGCTCAGGGCCAAGGCTCTCTTCGCGGCCGCGGAGGTATCCCTGGAAGAAGCAGAGCTCCAACTAGCACGCATGACCGTACGTGCCCCAAGCGATGGCCGGGTTCTCAACCTTCTGTCCAGCGATGGAACCCATGTCCAGGGAGGTCCTGGCATGGGAGGCAAGCACGATGGCGGCGCCGTGATCACGATGTATCAACCGGAAAAGCTGCAGGTACGCGTCGACGTCCGCTTCGAGGACCTGCCCCAGATCCAGCGTGGACAACCGGTCCAGATTGAAAGTCCGGCAGTTCCCAGGCCGCTCCAGGGTACCGTTCTCTTTCTCAGTTCCCTGGCGGATATCCAGAAAAATACCCTGGAAGTCAAGGTGGCCATCGAGGATTCACCCGAGGTAATCAAGCCAGAGATGCTGGTCGATGTCACTTTCCTGGCACCAGAACGTCCCGGTACAGGCAAGGTCACCTCGGAATCGGTGCACATCTTTGTGCCCAAGAACCTGGTCCTGGAAGATGCCAACACGTCCTACGTCTGGGTCGCAGACCAGGATGCACGCATGGCGAGGAAAAGAGCCGTGGAGACAGGTAGCCGTGGTTCACGCAACCTGATTGAAATCACCGCGGGGCTCACCGAGACCAGTAAATTAATTGCAGCTCCAGGCGCCGACCTGCAGGATCAGGATCGCATCCAGGTCACGGGAGAAGCCCCCTCCCCTGCTGATGCACCTCCCGCTCCACCACAATCCTGACCAGGAGATCGCAGACCATGCCACTCGTGGAAGTACAAAACGTCACCAAGCAATACACGAAGGGGGATCAAACGATTACCCCGCTGGACGAGGTACATCTCCAGGTCGAGGAACACGATTTCGTTTCGCTGATGGGCGCCAGTGGCAGCGGCAAGTCAACCCTGCTGAACCTGATCGCTGGTATCGACACCCCACTGTCGGGCAACATCATCGTGGACGGTACCGATATCACTCAACTCTCTCGCAGCCAACTGGCCCACTGGCGTGCACGGAACGTTGGCTACATTTTCCAGACCCATAACCTGATCCCTGTATTGACTGCCTACGAGAACATCGAGTTACCCCTGTTGTTACTTCCTTTCTCGACCGCGGAACGACGCAAGCGAGTCGACATTGCCCTCCGCGCAGTGAACCTGCTGGACCGCGCCGAGCACTACCCACGCCAACTCTCCGGTGGACAGGAACAGCGTGTCGGGATCGGTCGCGCGATTGTCACCGATCCTCGCATCGTGGTTGCCGACGAACCGACGGGAGATCTCGACAGCGATACCTCGACACAGATTCTCAACTTGCTTCAACAACTGAACCAGGAACTGGGAACGACCCTGCTGATGGTAACGCACGATCTCGATGCAGCCAACGTTGCCTCACGTCAGTTCTACCTGGACCGTGGAAAACTGGTCGAACAGACGAACCCTACTCATTCCGTCAAAACGCGGTAATCCCCATGTTGAAACTGTTTCCCTATATCCTGAAAACACTCTGGCGACACCGGGCACGTACGGCCCTGACGGTCAGTGGCTCAGCCGTGGCACTGTTCGTATTTTGTTTCGTGGGTTCCGTCCAGGAGGGACTCAACCATCTCCAGGAACAAAAGGAAGCAGGACGGTCGCTGATCGTTTTCCAGGCGAACAAGTTCTGTCCGGCAACCAGCAACATGCAACAAGACTACGATCGCAAGATCGCCAAGATCAAGGGCGTCCGCCAGGTCGTACCTATCAAGGTGTTTACCAATAACTGTCGGGCCAGCCTGGACATCGTGGTCTTCTACGGAGTTCCACCCCGGCAACTCAAGCAGGCACGCGACTTCACGTTGATCTCCGGTAACTGGCAGGAATTTGAAAAACACCAGGATGCTGCCATGGTAGGAGAACGCGTAGCCACCCGTCGTGGCATCCAGGTGGGTGATCGTTTTTCCATCGGCCAACACACGGTCACGGTAGCCGGAATTTACCAGTGCCCCAACTCAGCGGAAGAAAACTATATCTACACGCACCTGGAGTTTCTCCAGCGGGGTGACAGGAATACCGTGGGGACCGTTACCCAGTTCGAGGTCCTGCTGGAGCAGGACGCCGACCCCCTGGCCGTTTCACGGAACATTGATGAAACCCTTAAAGGCGAAAGCGTGGCAACCGATACTCGCGCCAAGGGAGCGTTCCAACTCAAGAGCCTGGGTGATCTCACCGAACTAATCAGCCTTTCGCATTACCTGGGAATCGCCTGCGTGGGACTCGTCTTGATCCTCGTTGCCACCACGACCCTGATGGCTGTACAGGATCGAATCCTCGAGCATGCCGTCTTACAGACCATCGGTTTCACTCCCCGTCGCATCTTCTCCGTGGTGTTGACCGAAAGCGTGATGGTCAGTTTGCTCGGCGGAAGTATCGGTGTCGCGGCAGCAATGCTCGGGTTGTTGACCAGCGGCCTGGCGGTCGGCGCCGAAGCCGTAACCATTGCCTTCACTCCCACCTGGTCACTCGCAGCCAACGGAATCCTGGTCGCGGTCCTGACCGGTTTCCTGGCGGGCTTACCCCCTGCCTGGCAGGCCTCTCGCTCGGAGATCGTACCTGCTTTACGAGCCACCTAGCTGGGCAATCCACAAGGCTCCCTGGAGGTTGACAGCAGGTCTTAAACAGGCCTGGACAGCTGAAAATGGCCTGATCTTCCTTGCGATTCATCCCCTGCGAATATTTTGCCGATAAATATCAGCAGAGGGTCGTTCTCTGCAGGGTCTGTGTATAAAGGAAATTACGATGAACAAGATGACTTGGATCGCACTGGGTGTTGTTGGCGCCGTACTTCTCACGATGGCTGTATTCTGTCCGCTGGCAGGAAAATGCCCCATGCACCTCTTCCAGTAAACTGCGTGCACGCTCTTGCTGATTGGATCACCCGTTACGGTGCGCAGTTATTGCCCTTGCAGCCAGGCAGCGGATTTAAGTAGAAGGGTAGTTATCGCTGGCATTTGCCAGTACGTGATGGCAACGGAAAGGAATCCCTGATGCACACCCCCGGTGAACCCAGTAAGGACGATTGGGAACTGATCAACGACTGGAATCTTGGCTGGATCTTCGGAACAGACCTGGACGACTAGTGACGATCCGGCTGCTTATCTTGCAGCTCTTCCTGGCAACGCAGCCGGCCTGGCAATCGTCGACATATTTCGCGATTCGCCAACTTCTTGACTTCCCCGGAAGAGGATTTGAGCTTCCCTTACACGCATGGTAGATTACGGTTGTGTTCAAGAACACGATCTCATTTAAGCCAACCGTGATCATCGACAGGGGCCCTTTCTCGACAAGGTTCCGTGCTCGACAGGGACTTGGTCCCAGAAAGCAATGAGCGTGACCAGTAAAAAACCGAGCTGGGATCAAGCAAGTCAATTAGCCGAAGCCGTCGTGCGACGTGCCAGGGACGCTGGCAACCTGGAAGTCATGCTGACGTCAATGCTCGCAACCAATTACACCCATGACCCGGATCAATTCGAATCCGACTGGGAAAAGTTGTTTGGCAACGCGGAAGAAGTACCTGCAAGTGAAAATGTCGACGCCACGATGAAAATCCTGGAACAACTCGGGGCCGACATCGAGAAAGACGACCAGGGCCAGGTTTCCTCGCTAATGCTGCATGGAGCACGCGTGACGGATGAAACCCTCGACTCCATCAAGGGATTCGGCACCCTCCAGAAACTTTACCTCAAGAGTACCCGGGTCACGAACCTGGGAGTCGAACAATTATCCGGGCTCCTGCACCTCAACGAACTTAACCTCGGTGGCACGAACGTGACCGACGAAGGCCTGGTTCACCTGAAGTCCCTGGAAAGCCTGACCATGCTGTATCTCGACTTAACACAGGTCACGGATGCCGGCCTGGATCACCTCCGGGAATTACCTCGGTTACGATGCCTGGATCTGCGCAAGTCAAAAGTAACCCAGGCCGGAATTGATAGCTTCAAGGAAACACGGCCGGACTGTGAAATCGCTTTCTAGGATTACTGATATCCTGGCTTCCAGGAAACGAGAGGACTTCTCAACTCGGTTTACCCTGTAGGTACCGTGACCACCAGGCAATAATTTCCCGGAGACGATGAATTCTCAGGTCCGGGGGCCCCTGGCGACTCATGCCATGACTGGTTGTCACCGGGTAACGTACGAACCGAGCTGGTATTCCCCGAATATTCAGGGCTGAAAACACCTGTTCACTCTGTTCGATGTTACAACGTAAATCTCCTTCACTGTGAATCACCAGGGTCGGTGTCTGAACATTGCCAAAATAAGCGATGGGACTTTGTGCCCAGCGATCTTCTGGCCGATCCCAGCCATTGCCTGGGAAGTAACGATCCGGTTCCAGGGGGAAATCGCTGTTGCCCGACATGCTAACCAGGTTACTAACACAACGATCACTGATCGCGCCAGCAAAATCGTTACAGTGACCAATCGCCCAGTTAGTCATATAGCCGCCGTAGCTTCCACCCATTACTCCCATTCGTGATGTCTTGATATAGGGTTGCTGCTGCATGAACCGTGTAACCGCCTGGATATCCATCCAGTCCTTGCTACCCCAGTTACCACGAATTGCTGCGCAATGGTCCCTGCCATACCCCTTGCTTCCACGCGGATTGGAATAGACCACCACGTAACCTTGCGCAGCCAGCACCTGGAATTCGTGAAACAGGCCTAGCCCGTACTGGGCATGAGGCCCTCCATGAATCTGAAGTACCGCTGGATACTTACGCCCCGGCTTTGCACCGGGTGGCTTGATGACCCATGCCTGGCTGCGATGACCATCTTCTGCAGTAACCCAATGCGACCTGGGAGTCACCAACCGTAATTGCTGCAGGAACGGCCCATTCAAGTCACTCAGGCAAGTCACGTCCAACCGCCCACGACGGCAGCGGGCTACTGCAATCTCGCTCAACGTGGTCGGGCCGCCCACGGTCAGTGCCAGGCGAGAGCCGGTTGCCGACACGTTACCTGGAGCACAATCGGGATAATCACTGGCCATGAAATCCAGGGCGCCACCAGCCACCGGTACGGATGCAACACGCATTTCCCCTTCCACACCCAGCCGACAATAAATACGTTTGCTGTCCGAACTGAATTCCAACCAGGGAGCAAATTCCGCCTCCGTGGTATCCGCGATAGCGACGGCCAGCAAGCAGTAATCCTCTTTTTCCGTGAGACTCTTTACTTTACCGGTCTTCACCTCGTAGAGATACAGCTCCAGGTTTTCGACACTGTAAGCCCCATCGGTTCCCGCTCGCCCGGCATAGGCGATAAAGCGGCCATCCGGCGACCAGCGCAACCGTTCCTTGGGTCCCTCGGGAATACCTGTTAGACGATTCACCTTGCCAGTCTTAATATTAATCCTCAGTAATTCGTCTCTCCAGAACCGTGGCATCGGGCGCTTATCCCGGTTTACAGAAACGACCAGTTCACTCCCATCCGGTGCGAAGTCAAAGCTAAAGGCCCCCACCGTGTCACGATTGTAAATGACCCGGTGCTCACCGGATGCCGTGTCCACCAGGTAGAGCTTATAACGTTGCTCGAGAAAATAACCATCT
>JAZADA010000276.1:0-5252 GCA_036124135.1 Planctomycetota bacterium
GTTACACCGATTGATCCTTTCGTTACAACCCTAACGAGGGGGAGCTGCCGAGGGTCGCTTGCAGGCCTGGCCTCAACATCGCTAAGGTGTATGTTCGTAAGTACTTGTTTCATAGAACCAAGGGACACGGAAAGCGGGTTATGGAGTCGATTTAATCGAAGATTTACTTCTTACCCCCCAGCCAGGCGCGGTTCGCTGGCGATGGGTGGGATCCCTGAACTACCAGGGGCCTGGCGAGTCGATTCCTTGACGGTGATTTTCCAAGGGAATGGTGCAGTAAAACAGATGTTAGCGTACTTGGTGATACGAGAAGGCACGAAATGGACTGACGTGATCCGTCTTGTTCCCGGGCGTTCGGTAACGGTGGGGCGTGCTTCGACGAATCAAATTGTCGTCAAGGATGAGCGTTGCAGCCGAAATCATGCGGAGATTTTTTTCACGGCCGGTGCCTGGACCATCCGAGACCTGGATAGTCGTAATGGTACGAAGCTGGACGAGGAAGTCGTTGAGCAGGATGCGAGTCTCGCTCCCGGCCAGGTGATTCGCATTGGTAAATGCCAGATGGCATTTGTTCACGATCTGTCTGCGGCTTTCCCGGAAGCGGTGGGTGATTCGCAGGCGGCCGCTGATGCGCCGGGCCAAAGCGATTCCATGATCATTGATGACACGAGTGGCATCGGGGATTCTCACGTGCTGGAACCGGATGGTGCTCCCACTATCACGCACCGGCGTGGCCAGACGAAATACCTGCGACAGCAAGACCAGGACGAGGAGCAGGAACAACAGGATGCTCCACGCGTGGGGCATGCGGCCTCTACGCTCTGCCGACTGGCCTTTCAGTTGGCCACGGAAAACGAACCTGGCACCATGGCCGATACGGCCCTGGACGGTTTGTTTGAAGGCTTGAGTATCGATGGCGGGGCCATACTGGTCGCCGCTCATGACCTGCCTCAGGCGCCAACGGCTGCTGACATGGAAGTGTTGGCATCGCGTGCACGCGGTAAACTTGCCTATCAGCGACTATCGGGTTTTGTAGCCAATACCGTGTTGCGTGATGGCGAGGCGGTACTCGCTCGCGACATTGGTGATGACAGCATGCTGGGAAATCGGGACAGCGAGGGAGTGATTCATTCGACGAGTGTGATCTGTGCCCCGGTGCGGTATGACAATGCCGTGGTTGGCCTGGTCCATCTTTACTGTACCGATGGTGGTCAGCCCCTGGATGCAGATGGGCTCGAGTTCACCCTGGCGGTTGCAGATAATATCGGCCAGGCTCTCAGGAATATGAATCGCGAGCAGGTTCTGACTGAAAACCTGCAGACGACCGCAAGTGAGGTCAAGCAACTGCGTAGCCAGTTGCAGGCGACCAGTGAGATCGTTGGTTCCAGCTCCGCCATGGAAGCGGTTAAGGAGAAGATTATCCAGGTGGCGCCGGAACGGACCACGATCCTGATTCGGGGAGAAAGCGGTGTGGGTAAGGAGGTCGTGGCCCGAGCGGTCCACTACGCCAGTCCACGTGCGAAAGGCCCATTCGTATGCCTTAATTGCGCAGCCCTCTCGGAAACGTTGCTTGAGAGTGAATTGTTTGGCCATGAGAAAGGGGCTTTTACCGGGGCCACTGAACGCAAGGTCGGTAAGTTTGAAGCAGCGGACGATGGTACGCTGATGCTGGATGAAATTGGTGAAATGAGCCAGTCGATCCAGGCGAAGTTTCTCCGTGTACTGGAAGGGCATGCGTTTGAACGGGTTGGTGGAAACCAGGCAATTACCGTTGATGTGCGGGTGATTGCCGCGACGAATCGAGACCTGGAACAAGCGGTTTCGGAAGGTACCTTCCGTCGGGATCTCTACTTCCGCTTGCACGTGTTGGAAATCCAGATTGCTCCTTTACGAAAACGACCTCAGGATGTCCTGGAGTTGGCAGAGTTTTTCCTGGGACAGTTTAACCGGGATACCGGGCGACGGATCGAAGGCTTTACCGAGGCGGGCCAGGAACTGCTGATGAATTACAACTGGCCTGGTAACGTGCGTGAGTTAAAGAATGTCGTGGAACGCGCCGTCGTGCTGGCACGAAATCCAGTTCTTGATGTCGAGGACCTGACCCTTTCGAACCTGGCGACGACCACCGAATCAGGTGAAATGCCGCTGCCTGGCGCCGCTTACGAACCGATGTCATTGGCCGATATGGAAGCGCTTCATATCGGCGCCATGCTCAAGCAAGAAGGTTGGAACAAAAGTCGGACAGCCGGTATCCTGGGGATCGAACGATCCACGCTGGACCGCAAGATCCGTCGCTATGACCTCAAGCCTCCGGGTGCCTGATTAGCGGGTGCGCCCGTGCGAGGCCTGATCGTGTCGCCGGTAGAAACAGGCTAGTTCATCAGCGGACACTCCAAGTTGCAGTGCCACCAGGAGTGTCCAGTTACGGAGCGTCTGTCGTACGAGTCCATGACGTTGCCAGCGGCGGGGATCAACATGGATGGGACCGGCAAGCAGCACGGGCCGTTTCCTGCGTCGTATTCGTTGCATGAGAAGTACGTCTTCCATCAACCGGACCTCGGGAAAGCCACCAGCTTGCTCGAATATCTTTCGCCGCAGGAAAATCCCCTGGTCACCGTAAGGCAGGCCCCAGCAGCGCGCTCGCCAGGCATTGCCTTTTTCGAGATAACGGTAGAGACGGCCAGGAAGGGGGATCTGTTGTCGAAAAGACCCAGCAATGACCCGGGGGTCTTGCAGGGCACCACGGACCTGGTCGAGGGCGGTTTTGTCGAGCCAGTTGTCGGCGTGCTGGAATAACAGGACGTCACCCGTCGCAATGTCAGCCCCCAGGTTTTGTTGCCGAGCACGGCCGGGAGCGGAGGTGATCACCTGGCAGCCTGCCTGTTTAGCCAGGTTGACCGTTTCGTCTTGACTGCCTCCATCCACCAGGATGATCTCGTCTGCACGAGCCGCCTGGGCAGCCTGGATGGCGCGCTCGATCACAGCGGCCTCATTCAGAGCAGGGATGATGATGGAAATTCGCATCGGTCACAATTAGCCATCTTACGGAGCCAGGAGGGCAGGTTTCCTCCCCTGGTGGATGATTGTGGCAGAATACGCGGGCAATCCACAAGAGCGAGATGGCCCTGGCTCACGACTAGATGGTGAAATCGCTACTGCGAGTTTCTTCCAGTTCGTGTAATTCTTCCAGCCACATGCGAATCTCGTTGCTGTACTCGATCGCGTCATTACTGAGAACGAGTTGTCGATGGTAATCTGCAGCCCCCTCGTCCAGGAGTTCGGCTTCCTCGGCACTGGCAAATCGTTGCTTGGGATCCCAGGCGATCAGGCGCCGACAGAAACTCATGAGCATTGGATTGGTGGTTATTTCCTCGGGCAGCATGCTGTCTAGTCGCTTGGGTAACAATCGCTTGGCTTCCAGTAACTCGCGATAGGTACTGATGCCTGCAAAAGGTGCCTGGCCCGCCAGGAGTTCGACCAGGACGTAACCAATGGAAGCCAGGTCGCTCAAGGGAGTAATTTCCTTGCCCTCAAGGATCTCGGGGGCAGCATAGGATGGCGTACAGCCTCTTTGTTCAGGAGGCGTATCCATCTCGAACGCTGATCCAGTATCAATGATTTTGACATGCCCCGTCCGTTTCAGCATGATGTTGCCAGGCTTGATGTCGCCATGCACGATGCGGTTGCGGTGTAAGGCAGCCAGGGCAGACAGGCAATCGCGTATGATGGCCACGGCCACCCCGGGGCGAAAACGCGGTTGCTTGGGGCCGGTCGTTACAATCACCCGATTGATACGGTCCCAGCGACGTTTGCTGACACGATTTTCAATCTGGTTAATGGTGCTTGGTACCAGTAATTTGCGGAGGTCGTAACCTTCCACCCATTCCATCACCAGCATTCGAATTCGGTTGCGATCGACAAAGTTATGGACCGCCAGCAGATTGTCATGCTGAATGAGTGCAATGTGAGCTGCTACACGGGCGATTTCACGCATGCTGTCCCGGTAACTATGCTCCGAATCAAAACGTTCCGGGGAAAATATCTTGATGGCGACAGGCAGACTGAAACCATCGGCCCCGCGTCGTTCAGAAAGGTAAACCACGCCCTGGCCCCCGGATCCTAATCGCCGGGTCAAGCGGTAATGAGCCGTCCAATGCTGCCGCTCAGAGAGCAGAATCTCTCGATAGTTTTCTAGTAACTCTTGGCAGGGCTGTTGTGGTTCATCGGACGATTGGGAAATCGTAGCAAGGCGCCCCAAACGCATCGTCGTAAGCATGGTCTTCAGTTTTGATCCGCAAAATTCACTCAGTAAGTTAACTTTATTTAGTGTACCGCTCCACCTTTTTTTCGTCTACATCGATCTCAGGGCAGCATTCTGCCGGCTACAGCTAGCGTTGAGTTATTCAGCAGGCAGTCGAGCCGGATAGCCGAGTTGTTTGTCGACCAGGTTTACCAGTGGCTGACGATCGAGGAAGCGACGTAAATTTTCGCAAGCCAGGTCCGTGCTATCATCGACACGTCTCGCCGATTGTGCGCCAACGTGTGGTGTAATCACAACGTTGGGTAATTCCCAGAGTGGGCTGTCTGTGGGGAGAGGCTCAATTTCAGTGACGTCGATGCCGGCGGCGTAAAGGTGATTGGTTTGCAGGGCATCGATCAAATCCCGCTCCACCACGACGGGGCCGCGAGCGACATTAATGAGGACTGATCCAGGCCGCATTTTCTGTAGTGCTTCCTGGTCAATCATGCCGGTGGTCTGGGGTGTCAATGGAACACAGAGAATGAGGATGTCGACCAGTGGGAGCATTTCATTTAATTTTTCTGCTGGCCAGAGTTGATCCACGTGGGAGGGGCAATCCCAGGGGTACATATCGGTCGCCAGGATGCGAGTATCAAACCCGGCCAGAACTTCAGCGATCCGTCGGCCATTACCTCCGAAACCGGCAATGCCAATGGTAGATCCCCGTAAATCCCGAGTGGGAAGCCGAATGAATTGTTTTTTCTGCTGTGCGTGATAGAAAGTGGGTAGGCTTCGGTAGATGCCTGCAAGCAGAGCAATCGTTTGCTCCGCCACCTGGTGGGCAAACAATCCGGAGGCACTCGTAACGCGAATAGGTGAATCGATGACAGCAGGAACCAGGCAATGGTCCAGTCCGGCTGCTGAGGACTGGATCCATTGGAGTCGTCCTGCCTGGACCACGTCATCCCAGGGGACCGGGACCTTGGCATGGCCAATGAAAATGTCTGCGGTT
>JAZADA010000277.1:0-3748 GCA_036124135.1 Planctomycetota bacterium
TGAGTCCTTTCATGAGTGATCCGTCGTTAAAGATCCTCAGCATGGTGACCCCCACCGGCAACAACGCGCTGCAATCAGTAGGCGTGGCAGCAGCGGTCAAGGACCAACCGGGGAATCCGATCGTCTACAACGGAATCGGGGATGGGACCACGCAGCAGGGAGAATTCCTGGAAGCCTGCGCGGAGGCTGCACGATCCGAGTTACCCGTTCTTTTTGTGATCCAGGATAACAAGTGGGCGATTTCAACCCAGACAACTCAAAAGACTTTCTACTCGCTTCCTGAAGGCAGGGCCACGGAATTCTGTGGTATCCCTATCCATTACGCGGACGGACGTGATGTGATCGAGGCACACGAGGTTTTCCGCGAGACCGTGGCCGGGATGCGGCAGGACCGCAAACCCCGGATCATTGTCCTGGAACTGGAGCGGTTGGCCAGTCACACGAACGCGGACGACCAGCGCATTTACCGGGACGAGCAGGACCTTGCCGACGCTCGTGCCAACTCGGATCCCATCACGATCCTCCAGCAGCGCCTGTTGGCCATGGATTTTGACGAGGCAGATCTGCAGGTGATGGATGCTCAAATCAGGGACCAGATCGAGGCTGCCCAGAACGAGGCCGTGGACGGCCCGGAACCGCTGGCAACCAAGACCGCCAAGCAAACACTGAACGTCGAACTGACCCACCCCTCGCGGCAACAAACAGGTGCCGAAGGCGGTCCACAAATCACCATGCGTGAAGCGTTGCGAAACGTCCTGCATCACCACCTGCATACGGATCAACGGGTAACTCTTTTCGGTGAGGACATCGAGGATCCCGAGGGCGATGTCTTTGGCGTCACGAAAGGTTTAAGCACGGAATTTCCTTCCCGGGTTCGCAATGCACCGTTATCGGAATCCACGATCATCGGCACATCCATCGGCCGGGCCCTGGCGGGTGAGCGTCCGGTGGCTTTCCTGCAATTTGCCGACTTCATGCCACTGGCCTTTAACCAAATCGCATCGGAACTTTCCACCATTCATTGGCGCACTGATGGCCAATGGAAAGTACCGGTCATCACCATGATCGCCTGTGGCGGCTATCGACCTGGACTGGGCCCCTACCATGCCCAGACCTTTGAATCGATCCTGGCGCACAACCCGGGAGTTGATGTCTTCATGCCATCCACGGCAGAAGACGCCGTGGGGCTACTCAATGCCGCTTTCGTGTCAGAACGTCCCACCATGTTCCTCTATCCCAAGACGTGCCTTAACGATAGCCAGAATACGACCTCGACCGACGTGGCAAACCAGTTCGTTCCGATTGGAACTGCCCGCAAGGTACGAGCGGGCCGCGATGTCACCTTCGTCTGCTGGGGCAACACGGTCCGCATCTGTGTCGAGGCAGCCGAGGCACTGGAAAAGGCAGGCATCGAAGCCGACGTCATTGACCTGCGTTCACTTTATCCCTGGGACGAGAAGACGGTCCTGGCTTCTGCCGAACAAACAGCTCGGCTCATTGTCGTTCACGAGGACAATCGCACCTGCGGTCTGGGGGCCGAGATCCTGGCCACGGTCGGCGAGCATGCCCGGCTCCCCGTATCAATGCGACGGGTCACCCGTCCGGACACCTATGTACCCTGTAATTTCGCCAACCAGATCGAGGTCATGCCCTCGTTCAAGTCCGTGCTGACCACCGCCGCCGAACTACTCAACCTGGACCTGTCCTGGATCCCCCCCAAGGAACAGGAACAGGGATTCCATTTCGTCGATGCCATTGGATCCGGCCCTTCCGATGAACAGGTGATCGTCGTGGAGATCAACATCCAACCAGGCCAGGCTGTCCAGCGTGGAGATATCATTGCTTCCCTGGAGGCCACCAAGAGTGTCTTCGAAATCACATCTCCCGTGGACGGTACCGTGACCGAGATTTTTGCCCAGGAAGGGGCGACGGTACCGGTCGGACAACCCCTGCTGAAAATCCAGACCGCGATCGCGGAAACACGCATCAAGCCCATCACACAGGAACAATCCGGAACACCGGTGATCAAGCAGCGAGAATCAGAAACCACCCTGCAGGTTCCCAGTCGCACCCTCGATCACCGTGCTTTCGATGTGGGAATTTCTTCCATCGCTACGGTCAGTGGCAGCCGCGTGATTTCCAATGCCGACCTGAACCTGGTCGGTGCCGACATGAAAACAGACGACATCATCCGACTCACCGGGATCGAACACCGACACTGGGCCGCCGAGGGGGAGGACGCCGTCAGCATGGCCGTAAAATCCTGCTGGCAGGTCCTGGAACAGGAACAGTTGATCGTCGATGACCTGGACCTGGTCATCTGCAGCACCACCAGTCCCCAGTCCGTGACACCCTCGATGGCCTGCCGTGTCCTCAACGGCCTGACCCGTGGGAAAACCGATACCATGCTGCAGGCCTACGACATCAACGCGGCCTGTTCCGGGTACCTTTACGCCTTGCAGGCTGGCTACGACTTCCTGCAAAGCACGCCGCGAGGTCGCGTACTGGTCGTCACGGCCGAGGTCCTTTCACCGTTACTCAACCCGGACGACTTTGATACAGCCATCCTTTTTGGCGACGCCACCACGGCCACCGTCCTCTACGGGGAAAGCCATTTCCACCAGGCCAAAGCACGACTTCATCGCCCCGACCTCTCGGCCAAGGGCGAGGACGGCAGTACCCTTTCGGTCCCCTTCCGTCACGACGGATTCATCCAGATGAAGGGTCGCCGGGTCTTTACCGAGGCGGTGCGTTCCATGATCAGCAGCTTGACTCGTGTCTGCCAACGACAGGAAATGAACGTCGACGACCTGAACCTGATCGTTCCTCACCAGGCAAACCAGCGCATCATTGATGCCATCCAGAGTCGCGTCGAACCCCAGGTCTTCAGTAACATTCGCCACCATGGCAACACCTCGTCCAGCAGCATCCCGCTCTGCCTGAACGAATTGCTCCCGCATTTTGAACCCGGCCAACAACTGGGACTCTGTGCCTTTGGAGGCGGCTTCACCTTCGGCGCAGGAATCCTGGAATCGGTCTAAACCGCCAGGCTACCAATGGTTCCCGGCTAATACGCTAATCGCTCATGATCGCAACCAACGACTCCCTGGGACTACTGGAAACCACCGGGTTCACACCGGCGCTGGTCGCCCTGGATGTGATGAGCAAGGCCGCTTCGGTAGAGATCATACAGGCGGAAGTCAACGATTTCCTCGGCATTTGCATCAAGATCACGGGGTCAAGTGACGCCGTGGATACCGCCTTGCAGGCCGGCCATGAGATTGCTCAGCAGATGGGTGGCGAACCCGTCATCAACCTGATCCGCCGTATCGACCAGGAATCCTGGCAGGCCATCGACAGCCCTGCTGAATACAACCCATTGATCCAGCAGGACGTGGTCCATTTCCCTCGCACCATTAACCCCGATCATTCGTCAAGCAACAAGGAAGAACCAGTGGCTGAACATCATGCACACGCCCTGGGGTTCATCGAGACCCAGGGCTTTACTGCCGTTTTTGAAGCGATCGATCAGGCCTGCAAAACTGCCAACGTGGAAGTCGTTGGCAAGGAGAAACTCGGGGGAGGTTACGTGACCGTGATCATCCAGGGTGACGTGGCTGCGGTCACGGCAGCGATTGACACGGGCCAACAGAGCGTCGCCGCACTGGGCAACCTGATCGCCGCGCATGTGATTGCAAGGCCCTCTGCCGCTGTCCTGGATCTCTTACCTGCCTTCACGGGTTCCTGA
>JAZADA010000278.1:0-8946 GCA_036124135.1 Planctomycetota bacterium
CGAGTTTGCGATCCAGTTCCTGCAGCTACTTAATGGAAGTGAGGTACCAGAGGTGCGCGGTAGTAATACGCTGGCCGCCATCGAGCAATTGGAGTCCAGTGGTTGCCTGACCATGCAGGAACGAACCCTACTGGAAGAAAACTATGCCTTCCTTCGAAAAATCGAGCATCGACTACAGATCATGTTCGACCTACAGACACATACATTGCCGGAGGACCAGCAGGAAAACCACCGGCTGGCCATGCGGTTAGGCTACCAGGGTAATTCCGAACGTACTGCCCTCGCCGCATTCCAGGAAGACCTGTCACAGGCAACCCAGTTGAATCGCAAGATCCTGGATCATCTACTTAATGATGCCTTTCGCGATGTGGAGGACACCGCACCGGAAGTGGACCTGATCCTGGATCCCAATCCAACTCCAGCTACCATCGAGGCAGTTCTCTCTCCCTATGGCTTCCAGGATCACCAGGTGGCCTACCATAACCTGATGACCCTGGCCGAAGAAAAGATTCCTTTTCTTTCTTCTCGGCGATGCCACCATTTCCTCGCTTCCATTGGTCAACGACTGTTACAGGCCATCTCGCGGACTCCGGATCCTGACTCGACCCTCGTTAGCCTGAACCGGGTCAGTGATTCCCTCGGGGGCAAGGGAGTGCTGTGGGAACTGTTCAGTTTCAATCCTCCTACGTTACAACTGTATGTCCGTCTCTGTGCCTGTAGCCCTTACTTGTCCGAGATCTTAACCAGCAATCCCGGCATGATTGACGAACTCATGGATTCCATGGTGCTGGGAAAATTACCTTCTTACCAGTCGTTACAAGCAACACTAACCGACCTGTGTCACGGTGCTGAAAACAGCGATCCGATTCTCTACAGTTTCAAAAACTCGCAGCATTTACGAGTCGGTGTGCGAGATATCCTCGACAAGGAAAGCCTGCAAGCCACGCACCATTGTCTCTCGGACCTGGCAGAGATCTGCCTGTCGCAAATCACGGCAGAACAGTACCAGAGGCTGGTACAGAAACTCGGACTACCTACGATTGCCAGTGGGCCTCACCAGGGCGAACCGGCATCCCTGATTATCCTGGGCATGGGAAAGCTGGGTGGACAGGAACCTAATTATCATAGTGATCTGGATGTTGTATTTCTTTACGAGGCGGAAGGGACAACGATTCCGACTCACCCCGGGCATCGCATCAACGCCACCACGAACCAGCACTTTTTCGGCGAATTGGGACAGCGGATCATCCGGATCGTCAACCAACTAGGACCCCACGGAAGACTGTATGAACTGGACCCCCGGCTTCGACCAACCGGGAAAAACGGACCACTCGCCGTGTCACTCGCTGGCTTCCAGGACTACTTTTCCTCGGGACAGGGTCAACTTTGGGAACGGCAGGCACTCTGTAAAGCCCGGCCCATTTACGGTTCCGAAACAGCCCGCGATGCCACCTGCACGATCGTCCGCAAGTTACTGATCGATACGCCATGGAACAGTGGGCGGGCAGCTGAGATCCTCGACATGAGAGAACGGCTGGAACAGACCGCTTCGGATCATAACCTGAAGCGCGGTTTTGGAGGTACGGTCGACATTGAATTTGTCGTGCAGATGCTGCAACTGCGACATGCCCGCGAATTCAACGAAATCCTTGTACCAGGAACACTGGATGCCATCGCCGCCCTGAAAACGGTTGGTACGTTGAGCGAACAGGATGCAACGGTCCTACACAATTCTTACGTTTTCTTACGGAGCGTAGAATCCGGCTTGCGACCGATGAACACCTCGGCACGTCATGATCTGCCAGACGATCCACTGGAGCTAAAAAAACTTGCCTTTCTCCTGGGAGCGACTGGTCCCGAGGAACTGGTCGACAAGTGCCAGCATTTCCGACAGGAAAACAGGCGGCGGTTTGATCGTATTTTCCGGGAGCAGCTGGTAAGTTGATTACTTCATGGATACCCACTGGGATGTGATCGTCGTCGGAGGAGGTGGTAGCGGCCTGGCCGCAGCACTTTCGGCAGCCCAGCCGGGTGGGCAGGTATTACTGCTGGAAAAACGACCGCAACTGGGAGGTACCACGGGTATTGCCGTTGGTTCTTTTACGGCTTCCGGAACCAGTCTGCAGCGACAGGCCGGTATTGACGATGGGCCGCAGCAGCACGTGGAAGACGTTGCTCATTTTGCGGAACCCAAGATTGAATCACGTAACAACGATAGGCTACGTGCCTTCTTTCTCGAGGAGGCTGCTGACACATTTCACTGGCTCCAGGGGATGGGACTAAGCTTTGTAGGCCCCCATCCAGAACCGCCCAACCGAGTACCACGCATGCACAACGTGGTACCGGGAGCGAAGGCTTACATTGCCGCCTTCCAGCTTGCTCTTCAAAAAACCAACTGCCAGACGGTTTGCGATGCCCAGGTAACAGATCTTCTGTTTGAAGAGGGTCGCGTCGTGGGGGTCGAGGCCGACGTGAATCAAGTTCCGCACACGTTTACCGCTCGTCGGGGTGTCATCCTGGCAGCGGGTGACTATTCCAACAGCAACGAGCTAATCGGTCGCCACAAAGGAGAAACATTTACTCGCATTGAAGGAATCAATCCTCACGCTACAGGAGAAGGCCATCGGCTGGCGGCACAGGCTGGTGCACAGCTGGTCAATATGGATGTGACCTATGGTCCGGAATTGCGATTCGTGCCGAGTAGCCGGAAACCATTTCAACAATGGCTGCCCACCAGCGGTTTCCGCGCTCGCCTGGTTGGAATGGTAGCTCGGCGACTCCCCGCCTGGTGCCTGCGACGTTTTATCAAGCGACTCCTGGTAACCTGGCAGCATCCCGAGGACCAGTTGTTCCATGATGGTGCCATCCTGGTGAACCAACAGGGGAAACGGTTTGTTAACGAAACCGCTTGGCCGGACCGCGAACTGGCTGTTGCCTGCCAGGAAAAGAAGTCCGCCTACATCCTGATGGATAGCCGCCTGATAAAGCGTTATTCTTCCTGGCCCCACTTCATTTCCACGGCGCCAGATATTGCCTATGCCTATGTTTCCGACTACCAGCGGCTACGACCCGATGTCACTCGTCAAGCGGACGATCTTGAGCAACTGGCAATTTCACGTGACATTCCATTAGCGGCTCTCAAGGATACCGTTGCTGAATTTAATCGCTATAGCGAGCAGCAACAGGATGATCCCCACGGACGGCAAGGGGATACAACAACGCTCCAGGGAGGGCCCTGGCTGTTGCTGGGTCCCGTGAAAGCATATTTCACAACCACGGAGGGAGGCGCCGCCGTCAATCACCAACTCCAGGTGCTGGACCACCAACAGCAACCTATCCCAGGTCTTTACGCGGTTGGTCAAAATGGTTCCGGGGGTATCATCCTCTGGAGTCATGGCCTCCATATCGCCTGGGCACTTACCAGTGGTCGTCTGGCCGGCCGGGCCATCATGCTTGGTTAAGACCACAACCTTTACTGCGACGGTGATCCAGCCAGGCTCGACCAGTCAACCGACACATCAAAACCACCCTGCCAGGCAACTTCGGCCAGGACCGGGGGGACCGCGTGGCGTTCTATCGCCTCTCGGTTGGTCAGTCGACTGGGATCTTCTTGATCTGGTGCCCGACAATGGTTCAGTACGATACCGGCAACGGGAATTCCGTCACGGAACGTGACTGCCGTGATTAAACTTTGTAGTGTCTGGTTAATAACACCTAGTTGATTCGGCACGACCAACACCAGGGGAAAACCAAACTCGTAGGCCAGGTCGGCCACGAACTCTTCTTCGGTTAATGGTGACATCAAGCCACCAACACCTTCTACCAATACAATATCACTGCACTGCTTCCAGTACTCGATACCTGTACGCAACAGATCCTCATCCACGGTCCGCCCCTCGGCACGAGCAGCCAGGGGCGGTGCCAGTGGTGCCTTGAATTGCTGGGGACAGACGTTTACCAGTTCCGCAGGTTTACCAGCGGCCATCCACAATTCCTCGGCATCTGATGACCCTGGATCACTATTTTCTGGCTGGTAACCGCTGGCGACCGGTTTATAAACGCCAACGCGTAGCCCCGCTGCGCGCAGCTGTCGGGCGATTTGAACGGTAACATAGGTCTTACCAACTTCAGTGTCGGTACCCACGATAAACAATCCAGGTGGTGACGTGCTCATGTGCCATAGAGTAACATCAAGATAGTCGGGGTCAATGAGCTCAACCGGATCACCGGGTCACCAGTACCCGGAGCCGGCTCTTGATTAGCCGGGAAGCCATGACATCATTTCTTTTCATCCATACGATTCATGACAATATCAACGGACACTGATTCTTCTCGCCATGTCTCCATCGCCTTGATCCAGATGGCCTGTGGAGCATCCACCGAGGACAATGTCCAGAAGGCGATTGATCGCATTGAACAGGCGGCAGAGAGTGGTGCCCGGATCATTTGCCTGCAGGAATTGTTCCGTGGATTATATCCCTGCCAGGAGGAAGACCACCGCCAGTTTGACCTGGCCGAGACGATCCCCGGCCCCACCATCGATCTCCTGTCCCGGGTCGCTCACGAACGGGAAGTGGTCATCATTGCACCCATTTTTGAACGCCGGGCCGCTGGCGTTTACCACAACACGGCAGCAGTGATTGATGCAGACGGAAGCTTGCTGGGCACCTATCGAAAAATGCATATACCGGACGACCCCCAGTACTATGAAAAATTCTATTTCACACCTGGCGACCAGGGGTTCCGCAGCTTCCGCACACGATACGGACAGTTGGGAATCTGCATTTGCTGGGACCAGTGGTTTCCGGAAGCGGCCAGGCTGACGGCTTTATCAGGCGCCGAGATTCTCTTCTTTCCCACCGCCATTGGATGGCTACCAGATGAAAAAGAGGAATTTGGAACCACCCAGTGGACGGCCTGGGAAACAATGATGCGCAGCCACGCCATTGCCAATGGAATCTATGTGGCTGCACCCAATCGGGTTGGCCGCGAGGGGAACCTGGAATTCTGGGGAGCATCTTTCGTGGCCGATCCCAACGGCACCGTCATCTCGCGAGCCAGCCACGACCAGGAAGAGGTACTGATGGCAACCTGCAACCTGGATCTCATCGATGTTGTCCGAACACACTGGCCATTCTTACGTGACCGCCGCATCGATGCTTACGATGGCCTGGGACAACGCTTCCTGGATGACCCGCAACCATGAGTTCTGGCCTCGCGGACGATCGTACCACACCACGACAACTGGGCTATCGCTGGCCGGCTGAATGGGAGCCACACAAGGGCACATGGTTAGCCTGGCCACACAATAGGGAAACATGGCCAGGAGCATTTGATCAAATCCCACCGATTTTCCAGCAGCTGGTTGAAACCCTCTTGCGCTGGGAACCGGTTCATCTCCTGGCAGCAGAACCGGAAATTGCTACTGCCGCGCACGGTTGGCTGGATCGCCTGGCAGCCGTGGCTCCCCATCCACTCCATTGGCACGACATTGGTACCAACGACGCCTGGATACGGGATTATGGTCCGACATTTCTACTCCCTGCAACGAGCAAAGCGACTGGACGTGAGCCCGTGGGAATCGACTGGCCCTACAACGCCTGGGGCGGTAAGTATTTACCTTGCGAGTTGGATCAGCAAGCTGCCAGCAAGGTCCTGGATCAATTGCAAATAGAGTGTTTTCAGCCCCCCTTAGTCCTGGAAGGTGGAGCCATTGACGGCAACGGCGCTGGCACCCTGATCACGACCGAAAGCTGTGTGCTCAATCCCAATCGTAACCCTGGCTGGACACGGACGATGGCCGAAGAAATCTTTTCTGACTACCTGTCGGTAGACCAGGTCATCTGGCTGAACGGCCACATCCTGGCCGGCGATGACACCGATGGACACGTGGATCAACTGGTCCGTTTCGTTGGCCCAGCGACGGTGGTTGCAGCGGTTTGTGACGACCAGCACGACCCTGGCTTTCAGGCGCTGGCAGAAAACCTCCAACGCCTACAGAAGACCAGCCTGGTCTCAGGAAAAACACTAGAAGTCATTCCTCTGCCTTTGCCGTCACCGGTCACCCGCGGGGAGTATCGTTTGCCGGCCAGTTACTGCAATTTCCTGGTTGCCAACGGTGGCCTGATCGTTCCCCAATTCGACGATCCCAACGACCGGGTTGCGTGTCACATCCTGCAGGATTGTTTCCCTGGCCGAGAGGTCGTTGGATTACCGTCCTCGGCACTGGTCTGGGGACTCGGAGCGGTCCACTGTCTCAGTCAGCAACAGCCGGCCATGAGTCTGCCGACATCCACTTGATTGATACCCGGCCGGGCTGCGCCAGCGTTTCTACAGTTCCAGGTACTCTTCCAGTGCTTCACGCATCACGGTTGCATTCGGTTCCACACCAGTCCAGATCTGGAAGCCGATGACTCCCTGGTTCACGAGCATGCCCAATCCATCGAGGACCGTACAACCCTGTTCAGCAGCTTCACGCAGGAAAACGGTTTCCGGTGGATTAAAAACGACATCTGCAACGACCATTTCACCATGCAGCGAATCGGCGTCAACCGGAACGCGAGCGTCAGGATCTCCAAGTCCAATCGAGGTGGCATTAATGACCAGGTCTGTTGACTCGTCAACCTGGTAATCTCCGTTCCAGGCTGCCAGTTCTGCCGTAACGTTAACGCGCTGATTCAACAGGTCGACCAGTTCCTGTCCTCGCTGCGGTGTACGATTGACGATCGTAATCTGTGCCACGCCGCTGAGGCCCAGTTCCACGGCAATGGCCCGCGCAGCGCCACCGGCACCAAAAATCACGACCCGCTTTTCTTCCGGGCTGGTGATTTCCTGCAGGGATCGAACAAAGCCTTTACCATCAGTATTTTCACCAATCAGACGATTCTCTTGCACGTTGACGCAATTGACCGCACCCATTAATTTGGCCGACTCGCTCAAATCATCAAGGTATTGAATTACTGCTACCTTGTGTGGAATCGTGAAATTTCCACCGCGAAATCCCATGGCCCGCATCCCCTGGACAGCCGATGCTAAGTTTTCCGGGGGAACTTCGCAGGTGAGGTATCTCCAGTCCAACTGGGCGGCGGCAAAGGCTCGCTCCATCATGAACTCGGTCGGATTTCCGGCCACCGGTTGGCCCATGCAACAAACAAGGTCTTGAATCGATGAATCAGCCACGTCGTAGATCTCTTTGCGAAAATCTCTTTCTGGGAAAGCAAATGACCGGTGGAAACCGGCTGCAGCATGCAGGCCCTATTGTGAAACAGGATCTACTGGATTGCAACGGTGGTAAGCGATTCAAGGAACAACAATCCGGGGGCCGTCGGATGACTCTGACTGGTAACCGACAACTCGCCGTGCTTTAAAGCGTACATAGGGGGCCACGTACCAGCTGCGGTGTTCGAAACTCCCGGCAACAGCCTCGGGATCAGCATGTAATGGTTCAACCAGGTCCTCCAGCACGAAGCCTGATCGACACAGGAACCCAACCAGTTCCTCCCAGCGATGCAGGTATTCCAAGGTCCCTTCTTCACGATGCCGACTGCCCTGGACATCGGGCAGCGGATCCTGCCGGTAGTAGGGTTCCGTTAATTCATACCCCAGCCTGGAGGCCTTGATATCAGCCTGCAGGCTACCAGGTTGCTTGTGTTGGCTGATGTAAATTCCTCCCACCTGCATGACCCGAGCGACCTGCTCGTACACCAGGTCAATCCGTGGCACATAACACGTGCTGACCGGTTGCACGACGAGATCAAATTCGCCTGCTTCCAGGGCCTGCAGGTTATCCATGGAAGCTTCCACCGTACGCACATGGAAGCCTCGATCAGCAGCTACCTGCCGATCCAGTTCCAGCATGCCAGCGCTAATGTCCACGACCGTCACCTCGGCACCCGCGGCAGCATAAAGTGCGCTTTGTCGTCCTCCGCCCGCGGCCAGGCATAGCAAGCGTTTACCGCGAATGTCACCACCCAGCCATCCCAGTCCATCCACGGTAGCGAGTGGATCAACGAAATCCTCGTCTGCCGCCGGCCTCGTAAATCGTTCCTGGCGACGCACCCGCGCATCCCAAGCTCGCCGATTATGCTCGTGCGCTGCAGAATAATTCGATGGTTCCATGAACAGTTCTCCTCAACACAGCGGGTTCACTACATCAACTAGAAATTAATCATCCCTGGCATGACGTTCGAGCCAGTTCACGGCAGCCGCGGCGATTCCTTCATGCCCACCTTCGAAGATCGTGACTCGTGATTTCCCAGCCATTCGTCGCAAATAAATTTCCCTTCCCAGGATCGCATCCTTGACCCGATCCGAAGGACGCGGCTTATCTAACCGTCCGTTACGGCGACCGAGTTGCGCCATCTCCTGCTCGGTGATCGGCATTTCTCCAGCTGCCCTGGCAACCAGGTTAAAGGCCTGGAGAGAATGACGAATCGGAACCGACCCTGTGTGACCATCGTGTATACCAGCTGCCATATCCAGGGGCACAGGCAGTGACCGATGCAACCACGTGACCGGTGATCGTTGACGATATTGCCTGTCCACTTCCGCATTGGTCATCGGTTTACCTCCACAACATTGACGTAACATCTGACCATACTTTCCCTCGGCATGGCGGTCGTGCCAGGTTCGCAGATCACTAATTCCAACCCAGGCACTGGCAGCAGCCCAGGGCTGAGGATGCTTACCCACCATGAGCATGGTCATGTGTCCACCCCCTGATACACCCGTCAGGTAAATGCGTCGCTGATCAACCCGATAGCGAGCCTGAACCCATTTCACGGCATCCAGGATATCCTGGCAGGCGGCCGGAGATCCACAGGCTTGCGGAGTCCGATTCACTCCTCGGAAATTTGGAAACAGGTAAATCCATCCCTTGCTATCCGCAGCTTGCTCGAGGGCAGTATTGCGCTGCTCCAGGTCACCACTCCAGGTATGCAGCGAGAC
>JAZADA010000279.1:0-24294 GCA_036124135.1 Planctomycetota bacterium
CGTGGCTTGGCCGACTTGCGGCTTGTCGATCACGGAAAGTGAGCGTGCTCTACCCGGGATGATTGATCAACTGGAAAGGGAATTAGAGGAGTTGGGGCTCGGCGAGGAACAGTTTACCTTCCGCATGACAGGATGCCCCAACGGTTGTGCTCGTCCCTATAACTCGGATGTCGGCCTGGTGGGTAAGGCTCGCAATAAGTACACACTTTTCGTGGGAGGACGTCGCCTGGGGGACCAGTTGAGTTTTATTCACAAGGACCTGGTGCCCACGGAAGAGGTCGTTCCATCCCTTGTTCGGCTGTTTTCCTATTTTAAGCAGGATCGACTGGACGCGGAGACGTTTGGAGATTTTTGTACTCGCAAGGGAAACGATGATCTCCTGGCACACGTGGATTCCGCAAGCTGATGGTTCCTGCTGTGAAGATCTCTTTCGCCGAGGCTGTCGTTCGAGACGATCGGTTGTTTTAACCTGCTTGCGGTCGCTATCGACCGACCCTTACAATTAGATGCTTACCAGTTGGCGGTGGGCATTTGGATAAGGGGGTTCCAGGCGGATGATCAGCAGCACCAGGTTACGATTACTGTGCTTCCCTGGCAGCATCTTCTTGCTGGCTGTGTTCTGCTGGCTGCCGATATCCTTGCACGCAGAAATTGACGTTCGTGAAGATGATGAGCAGATCCAGATTGAAACTTCGCACTTGAAAGTAGCGATCCGTAAGAAGGGATATGTGAGTGGAGTTGCCGCCGGTTCATTCCTGGACAAGAAGTCTGGTTTTCGTGATATCGGTTTTGGACTGGATATCGCTGACTGGATCATGGAACCTGGAAGTGATGAGAAGTACCGTGACCAACTGAGCGAGGATCTGATCTATCGGTTCGGCAATGAATACCATGGTGCCCGTCCGAAGCGTTGTATCGAGGGACCACAGATTTGCACCAAGGCAGGTGAATTGGATACACGGATTATTCGTGGAACGGATTTTGTTGCGGTCAAGTTGGGATTCCAATATCACAAGGCGGCTCCGGGACGCAACACCGGATCCCGCTGGTCACAGACACTGGTCTTTCCGGAAGATCAACGATATTTTCTTTCCAGTCACCGGATTGAAGCTCGTAATGAAAGCGATGCGATGTTCGTCAGGATTGATATGCCAGGTCATATTAAGCATGACCGTGGGGATACGTTCAGCGAGATTTACCTGAGCTATTTCGGCAAGCAGGGTCGGATTGCCTCTGACCAGTTTCTCGACAATTTTGCTCCGGATGAAAAATTTAATTACCGGCGAGACCTTGGCCTCAAGCCGAGCCGATTTATTCGTGCCTACCATACCCGTGATCCCAAGAGTGGTGCCGCCGGGCCGTGGTTGGCCGGCATGACGCTTGATCCATCGCTGGTCCATGAAGCCTGGTGTCACCAGCGAGGTTATGTGTGCCTGATTGAAGAGTTTGGTGGGCGCCCGGTTAAAGCAGGTGAGACTTTTGGGGCAGCCTTCGTGGTTGGATTTTTTGATTCGATTGATGAAATGGAAAACGTTTATGATAAGCACCGTGGTTTTGATCGGCTGAGTGTTGATCGGCACGGATGGAAACTGAGGCGTTGGGACGGACAGGGCGTATCGAGTTCTAAATAGGTGTTGCCAGGAACCGGTGTCAAAAAGGAAAACTGTATGAGTTCATCATCACTTCCCGACGGGGAACAGTACGATCCAACGTTTGTTCACTCGCGACGTGAAGCCGTTGTTATTTTTTGCAGTTGGGTTGTGGCGCTCATCTGGGCTGTTCCTTACTGTTACCTCAACGGTTACAACGTGGCTGATCCCGAGAATATTAAAACCGTATTCGGTATTCCGGCCTGGCTCTTCTGGGGAATTGCCGCTCCCTGGATTGCAGCGAACCTGTTTACAACCTGGTTCTGCTTTGCCTACATGCAGGATGATGACCTGGGTGAAAATCCTGACGAACCGGTTGAAGCAGAGGACTCGCAAGAGGAAGCTGATAAGCAGGAGAGTGACCAATGAATAATTCGATACTGTTCGCCGCTGAAGGTTCCAATGCAGCACTTTGGACGTTTGTGATTTACATGTTGGCGGTTTTTAGCCTGGCCGCATTTTCGAACAAGTTGCTCCAGGGAAAGAACTTCCTTAGTGAGTATTTCCTTGGTAGCCGGGGTCTCGGTGTCTGGGCTTTCGCTCTTACCTTTGCGGCAACCAGCGCATCGGGAGGAAGCTTTACTGGCTTTCCCTCGAAGATTTATACCCATGGGTGGGTGCTGGGACTCTGGATTGGTAGTTACATCGTGGTGCCGATTTGTGCGATGGGACTGCTTGGTAAACGCATTAACCAGGTCGCTCGCCTGTCTGGATCGATCACCGTGCCGGACATCCTCCGTGACCGCTTCCGGAGCGTTTCCTTTGGTCTGATCGCGGTCTCCCTGATTGTCTTTTTCATGTCTTTCAACCTGGTCGCCCAGTTCAAGTCGGGTAGCCTGATCCTCAAGACGCTGGTTCTGGATGTCACGGTTTTCCAGAACGCAAGTACAACGGTCAGTGGTTGGATCGGGGGGGTCAGTTTTTTCGAGGGAGTGGATGCAGGCTACTTGATTTGCCTGCTGACATTTGGCGTCGCCGTGATTATCTACACGACCTACGGTGGCTTTCATGCGGTTGTTTGGACCGACGTGATGCAGGGTATCGTGATGGTGATTGGTGTCTTGATCATGCTGCCGCTGGCCTTGATGCTTGTTGCCAAGGATGCACCGGAGGGTACCGGGGCACTCCAGCATGCAACGGAACAGATGGTTCATATGGTGCCTCCAGAAAAAGGGACAGCGACGATCCAGCGGGGAACCGAGGGAGACTCGAATGTCGTGATCAGGCAGGGTGATTGGTTAACGATATCGGCAGAGTCGACGCGCTTGTTCCGGGTGACCAAGGAAAAAGAAATTCCGGCGAGCAGTGCAAGTGTTGCAGAAGTTCCCGTCCTGGAGATCATGACTCCGCGTGACATTCAACGAGTTCTTAATGATGAAACGGCTTCTATTCGTGCTGATTTAAAGATTGACGTCGCGAGCCTTGCCATGACCGCTTACATGTTTGGTGGCGAGGAGGATCGTAATGGCAATGGAAAACTTGATCCAGGGGAAGACCGTAATCAGAATGGAAAACTGGATCACCCGCAGAAGGGTCTTTACGTAACTGGGCCGGGGCCGGATCCCAATCAAATGAACGGGTTTCTGCCATTAAGCCTGGCCTTTTCCTTTTTCTTCATGTGGGCTATTTCTGGTGCAGGTCAGCCGAGTAGCATGGTTCGGTTGATGGCCTTTAAAGACACGATGACGTTGCGACGGTCAATTTTTACCGTGGCGATGTATTACTCGATGATCTATTTTCCACTCGTGATCATCTTTTGCTGTGCCCGGATTCTGTTACCAGGTATGGAGAATGAGCCGGATCGAATCATGCCGGCGATGGCTGTTTTCCTGACGGAAAATATTGGGCTTGGCTGGTTGGCGGGTTTACTGGTTGCGGCACCATTCGCGGCGGTTATGTCCACGGTCGACAGCTTTCTGCTTATGATCAGTTCTTCCCTGGTGAGGGATATTTACCAACGTAACATCGATCCCAAGGTGAAGGAAAAGACGATCAAGATGTTGAGTTATGTTTTCACCTTGATCGTGGGTGTTGGCGCGATGCTGGGAGCAGTTAATCCCCCACAGTTCTTACAGGATATCATTGTCTATACGGGCAGCGGCCTGGCGGCCGCATTCCTGGGACCGATGGTCTTCGCACTCTATTGGCCGCGTTCGAATGCCAGCGGTAGTATCGGTGGAATGCTGGCCGGCTTTGGAGCACACCTTGCCATGTACTGTGGCGGGATCGTGGCCAATGGTAGTTTTTTCCAGCCCTATCGGTTGTTTAATTTTGATCCCATTATTGTTGGTTTGGTGACCTCGTTTACGGCCACCTACGTGGTGACCCTGCTGACTGAACCGCCGCCAGCCGACCTGGTGAAAAAGTACTTCTATAAATCACAGGAATCATAAACAGATATGCTTATTTTTGACGCCCATCTGGACATTTCAATGAATGCGGTTGAATGGAACCGTGATCTTACCCGGTCAATTGATCACGTACGTGATCGTGAAATGGGTAAGACCGATTACCTGGATCGGGGCAAGGGAGTGCTGACCCTGGAGGAACTGCGCAAGGGTGAAATCGGGCTTTGTATCGCTACCCAGATCGCCCGTTACGTGGCTCCCGATAATGCGTTGCCCGGATGGCATAGCCCCGAGATTGCCTGGTCGATTACCCAGGCACAGCTTGCCTGGTACCGCGTGATGGAAGAACAGGGCCAGATGCTCCAGATCACGAGCGCGGAACAACTCAATGCACATGCCGAGCTATGGAAGAATGCGGATGATCGTAGTGAGCTTCCCATTGGTTACGTGTTAAGTCTCGAGGGTGCCGATTCGATTATCACGCCGGCTTACCTGGAACGCGCTTACGAGTATGGCTTGCGGGCGCTTGGACCTGCCCATTATGGTCCAGGGCGATATTCGCCGGGCACCGGTTCCGAGGGAGGGCTTGAGGCTCCGGCTCGCGAATTACTCCAGGAGATGGAACGACTGGGGATCGTCATGGATTGCACGCACTTGACCGATGAGGCGTTCTGGGAAGCGTTGGAGATCTATTCCGGCCCAGTGTGGGCCAGTCACCAAAATTGTCGAGCGCTCGTTCCTCACCAGCGCCAGTTCAGTGATGAACAGCTCAAGGCCTTGATCGAACGCAAGGCAGTTATCGGAATGGCCTTTGATGCCTGGATGATGCATCCAGGCTGGCAGCGAGGTGTCACGCAGCCATATACGGCAGGAGTTAACCTGGCACGAATCGTGGAACACGTGGATCATATTTGCCAGCTGGCAGGTAACACGGAGCATGTCGGTATCGGTTCGGACCTCGATGGCGGGTTTGGCCGGGAACAGTGTCCCTATGACATGGAGACGATTGCGGATCTGCAGTCTCTGGTCGGGACCCTGGCCCAGCGCGGTTATAGCCCCGAGGACGTTGAAGCGATCATGCATGGAAACTGGATCCGCCGTCTTAGTGAAATCTGGAGTTAAAAATCAATGCAACTCGTCAAGTTTGAATCGTCAGGCACGGTCGCGGTGGGCATCCTTGAAGATGGCCAGGTCTTTCCCCTGGAACTGTCCGCGGAAGTGGCCAGCCTGGCAGATGTTTTTAACTCCAAAGATCCGGCAGCGACCGCTCAATCACTGAAAACAGAAACGGCACTGCCCGTGGATTCAGTGACCTTGCTGGCACCGATCGATCACCAGGAAGTATGGGCGGCCGGTGTGACCTACAAGCGTAGCCAGACAGCCCGGATGGAAGAATCCGAGACATCCGCATCCTGCTATGACCGCGTCTATGAGTCGCCTCGACCGGAACTGTTTCTCAAGGCCACGCCCCATCGCGTTTCGGGTCCTGGACAACCATTACGGATACGTCAGGATGCGAGTTGGAACGTGCCGGAACCTGAAATTACCTGTGTTGTTAACGCACGCTTGGAACTGGTCGGTTTCACGGTAGGTAACGATATGAGCTCACGTGATATCGAGGGAGAAAATCCGCTTTATCTGCCACAGGCCAAGGTCTATCGGCAATGTGCCGGGTTGGGGCCTTGCGTGACACTGATCGATGCCATGCCCTCACGTGCAGAGACGATGATTCGACTGAAAATCGAACGGGATGGAGCAGCTGTTTTCGAGGGAGAAACGGACGTCGATCAAATGGCCCGTACGTTCGAGGACCTGATTGAATACCTGGGACGTGACCAGGAGTTTCCCGAAGGTGTTTTTCTAATGACGGGAACCGGGGTTGTTCCGGACAGTGATTTCACGCTGGCAGCAGGTGATATTGTACATATCACGATTGATGGTATCGGGACGTTGACGAACCCGATTGTTCAAGGTTAGTCGTCCGATCATGTTCCATGAACGAGACATTTAAAGGTTAATTGGCAGGCAGACAAGACAGGATCACAATGCAACGAGTATTAATCAACGGCGAATGGCGTGAGTCCAACGGTAGCGATTCTTTCCAGGCAGAGAACCCGGCAACCTGTGAATTGTTGCCTGATGTGTACCCGGTGAGTAACTGGGAGGATTGTGAGGCTGCTCTCGATGCTGCCTCGCGCGCCGCTGAGGCCATGTGGTCATTGTCGACCGACGTGGTAGCAGATTTCCTGGAAATCTATGCGGATCGAATCGAAGCGCGGGCGGATGACCTGGTCGAGATGGCGCATCTGGAAACGGCACTTCCCAAATCTCCCCGGCTTGCCGATGGTGAATTGCCTCGTACAACCGGTCAGCTGCGTCAGGCTGCTGCGGCAGCACGTAACGGTTCGTGGAGCCTGCCGACGATTGATACCAACACGGGAATCCGATCTGTTTACCGTCCAATCGGTCCGATCTGTGTCATGGGACCCAATAACTTTCCCTTTGCCTTTGGAAGCATTTCCGGAGGTGATTTCGCAGCAGCGATTGCTGCTGGGAACCCCGTCATTGCCAAGGCGAATTCGTCTCATCCGGGTACGACCCGCTTATTTGCTGAAGAAGCCCAGGCAGCTGCAGAACAAGCGGGTTTGCCCGCTGGCATGGTTCAGTTGATCTACCGTATGCCCCATGCGGATGGTGAACGACTGGTTGCAGATCCCCGTGTTGGCGCCACGGGGTACACCGGTAGTCAGCATGCCGGATTGGCCTTGAAGGCAGCAGCTGATGCTCATGGGAAACCCATCTACCTGGAATTGTCCAGTGTTAATCCAATCGTGATATTGCCAGGTTCGCTCGAGGAACGCGGGGAGGCACTGGCGGATGAGTTTACCGGCAGCTGCTTGATGGGTACGGGCCAGTTTTGTACGAACCCGGGACTGGTCATCCTCTTGAAAGGGGAGACCACGGATCGTTTCGTGGAAATGGTAACCCAGCGCTTCCAGGAAGCCCCGGTAGGCACGCTGCTTTCGCGAGGTGTGCAATCGAGCTTGCAGGAAAATCTAGGTACGCTCGTGGCTGCCGGTGCCCAGTTGCTTGTCGGAAACACTCCCGTCGAGGAAGGGCGTTGTTGTTTTTCCAATACGCTGCTGAAAATCACGGGAGACCAGTTCGTGGCAGCGCCCGAGGTAATGCAGACAGAAGCTTTTGGGAATGCCTCGCTGTTGCTGATTGCGGATTCCGTGCAGCAGGTATGCGATACGATTGATCAACTCGAAGGAAACCTGACCGGGTGTATCTATTCGCATTCCGAGGGTGGCGACGATACGGCTTATGATCAAATTGCCCCTCGACTGAGACAGCGCGTGGGTCGATTGTTGAATGATAAAATGCCAACTGGCGTGGCCGTCAGCTCAGCCATGAATCATGGTGGCCCCTACCCTGCCACGGGTCATCCAGGATTTACTGCTGTCGGGATACCGGCTTCGCTGGTTCGATTCAGCATGTTGCAGTCGTATGACAATGTACGGGCACACCGGTTGCCGACCATTTTGCAAGACGCGAATCCTACCGGGAAGACGTGGCGGTTGATCGATGAACAATGGTCCGCGGACGACGTGGTCTGAATCACGGGCAGGACCCTCTCGATTCAATCGGCCTCAACCGATCCCACGCACAGCAACTGGTTCTCGCTTCCGTCACAGCGTTATAGACCATCTTCTCGGGGGTTGTCAGCAGGTAATAAATGCGCGTAGCAGGAAATGAACAAGTTCGCCATAATGAGGCTACCTCAGCGTGAATGGCAACGAATCTGGATCTACTTTTCGAATGGAGTCCCTGGGTATGATGAAAACGAAACACGACCTGTTGCCTGTCTCCGGTTTGCTGGTGATTATGCTTTGCCTGTTACCTGGCGTGGCAAGATCCCAGGAAAAAGATCCGGCTCAACCACGGCAGGCCGAGGAGAAATCGTTGTCCGCCCAGGACTTGCTGGACAAGGCGTTCGAATTGAAACTGGCGGCTAGCAGTGGACAGGATTATGCCAAGGTCGTGCAACTCTGTGACCAGGCACTCAAGAAAGGGTTAGATAAAGAAAACGGGAAGTTCGCTGAACAGCTTCTTACTTCTACGATCTACCAGTATGTCTCAGGTATTTGTAAGCCCATCCTGGGTGATCGGCCGGATCCCAGTTGGCGACAACGTCGAGCAGTCGCGATGCCGCTGTTGACCAAATTACTCGAGGTGGATGAAAGTCATGGTGATGCACTGATCCTGACCGCGCGACTGCAAATCCTGCCGGGAGGTGATACGAAGCAGGCTACGCAATTGCTGGACAGGGCCATCGTGGTCGTCAAGGAAGATGACAAGAAGTTGTCGGAGGCTCTTTTCCTGCGGTCCAGCCTGGAGCAGGATGCCACTCGTAAGTTGGCGCAACTTGATCGTGCTATCAAGTTGGATGTTGCCAATACCGATGCCTGGCAAGCCCGCGCATTGCTTCAGCTCCGCAAGGGCAACTTTGAAAAGGCTGCCCAGGACCTGGAGAAGTTGCTGGAGAAGGAGGACGATAATTACCTGGCGATGCTGGCCCTGGCTGAGGCAATGGCCAATCTCAAGAAACCAGATGAAGCCCTCGAGCTTGCTGGTCGGGCGATCAAGCTGAACCCAGAGGTACCACAAGCTTACGAGTTGCGCGCCCGAATTTATATATTGAATAACCAGATGAAGCAGGCCTTGGCCGATGTTAACGAGTCGATTCACCTGCAGCCGGGGTCAGTGACCAGCCTGTTGTTGCGGGCGCGTTTACTGCAAGCGCAGGAGAAACTGGATGATGCGTTAAAAGACGTGGAAACGGCACTCAAGATTCGCCCTGGAATGACTTCTGCCCTGTTCCTGAAAAGTACGATTCATGAAGGCCAACGTGACTTTGTACGTGCGGCGGATTCCATGCAAGAAGTTGTCAAGCGAGATCCTGAGAATGAGCAGGCACAGTTAATGCTGGGCATGTACTACAGCATGGCATCGAAGGTGAAAGAGGCGCTTGACCAGTTTGATCGGATCCTGGAAAAAAATGATAACAACACGGCTGCTTTTTACTGGAGAGCCGATACTCGACTGAACGTTGGAGACCACAAGGGGGCTCGGCAGGATTATGAAAACGTGCTGCAAAGAAGCCCGCAACATGAAGCGACGTTGAATAACCTGGCCTGGTTGCTGGCAACATCACCTGAAAATGAGCTGCGAGATGGAAAGCGAGCGGTCAAGTTAGCAGTGCAGGCAGGCGAGTTATCCAAGTATAAGAAGCCCCATATTCTCAGTACGATGGCAGCTGCTTACGCTGAGTCTGGCGATTACTCGAAGGCGGTGGAGTGGTCGACGAAGGCAGTTAAGATGGGCCGGGAAGACTTGCAGGGTCAATTGGAAGCGGAATTGAAGAGTTACCAGGAAAAGAAACCCTGGCGAGAAAAGAAGGAGCTCCCGGAAGAGGAAAGCTCCAAGGCTTCGAAGACAAGATGACCCCGTCCTGGAATGGGAACGGGAGGCAAGGTAGGATTCCTGGATGGATCGTGAAAAAGCTTACGCATTGGTTTGTGAATATACCACGAGTGACAGTCTGCGCCGGCATATGCTTTGCGTTGAAACTGCCATGAAATCCTATGCTGGCAAATTTGGCCAGGATGAGAACCGTTGGGGAATCGTCGGCTTGCTCCACGATTTTGACTATGAAAGATGGCCGGATCCGCCAGATCATCCCCTGAAAGGTTCAGAAATACTGGCTGAGCGTGGCTACCCGGAGGATGTAATCTATGCCATTAAGTCGCATGCGGATTACCTGGAAGACTGTCCGCGGGTGTCGTTGATGGATAAAGCCCTCTATGCCTGCGATGAATTGTCCGGTTTTATTTCTGCCGTGGCCAAGGTGCGGCCAGACGGTATTGTCGGTATGAAATCAAAAAGCGTACGCAAGAAGATGAAACAAAAGAGCTTTGCGGCAGCAGTGAATCGTGATGATATTATTCGTGGTGCCGAGGACCTGGAGATTGAACTCAACGAGCATATCCAGTTTGTCATTGATGCACTTGCTTCAGAAGCAGAATTACTTGGACTGGTCTCCTAGGAGATCTAGGATAGAACACTTTTCGGAAATGGTCATGGATATTCAAAATGCTGGTGAACTGGTTGGGAAGAAATGCAAACCCTGTGAAGGGGGCGTCGAGCCCTGCACGCTGGCCGAGGCAGAAGAACAGCTGGGTGAGTTGCCAGGCTGGTACCTGACCCACGAGGGCCAGAGAATTCGCAAGGATTGGACGGTCCAGCATTTCATGGCAGGGATGGAGTTTTTCCATCGAGTTGCTGAAGTGGCTGAGGACGATGGACATCATCCGGATTTGCATATCGAGGGTTATCGCAATGTCTCGATTGAATTATGGACGCATGCCATTGGTGGCTTGAGCGAAAATGACTTCATCCTGGCAGCCAAGATTGACCAGCTCGAAATCAAGTTGAAATCCTGACGTTCCTGGTAGCCGAGATCAGAGCAGCGAGAGTGGATTCTGCCGATTTTCCAGGGGCATCTCGACAGGTTTCCCCTGCCGATGTGACTCGAAAACAGCGGCGATCATTTCGATCGTGGTACGGGCCTCGTAGACACTGCATTCTGGTTGGCGATCTTCCTGGATCGCCTGCAAAAGATCAACGCAGGCAGCGATGTTGCCGGCATGCAGGCCTCCATCTTTGAGCGGTTCCGGTTTACCAACTCCCGCTGAACTGACCGGCAGCCATTTCTTGCCACTGCGTCCCGGCGACCACATGGGATCTGGCAGGAAATGAACCTGCGGAAGAAAACCAGTAACGATATCAATGATCCCCTTGGAACCCATGATTTGCAGTCCGAATCGTCGTCCAGCCGTGTCGCGTTGCGAGCCGAAATATCCAGTCACTCCCTCGTCCATGCCATACATGGCCGCCAAATTATCTCCGGCCAGGGGGCCGATTCCCTCGGCACCGTTGTAGACATGGTCCTTGGTGACCGGACGATCTTTATCCATGACCGTGGCGAAACACCAGTTTGCTTCGCCGCCAAAGTAGTGAATCAGGTTCATCACGTGGCTTCCCAGAACCCAGAGGTCTTCACCGCCACCACGTCGATCTTCCTTGCCTCGACCACGCAGTTCCAGGATGTCACCCAGCAGGCCATCGAAAATTAAATCGCGGATAACGCGCAGCTTGGGGCTGTAGCGGGTTTGATGAGCGATCGCGAGCTTGATCTTGTGCTTCTCGCAGGCAGCAACCATCTGGTCGGCTTCCTGTAGATCCCGACACATTGGTTTTTCCATGTAAACGTGTATCTTGCGCTCTGCAGCAGCTAACACCATGTCCCGATGTTGATCCAGCTGGCGTGGTGCCACGCTGACGACGTCGGGCTTGGATTCATCAAGCAGCTTGCGATAGTCAGCGTAAGCACGCGGTGCCTTCAATCGCTTGGCTGCTGCCTTGAGACCCGCTGGATCGCCGTCAGCAACGGCAACGATCTCACATCCAGGTATATGTTGCCACACCGTGTCCAGGCCATGACCATAATTCCCTCGCCCTGTATGGCCAATCACTGCGACTCGATATTTCCTGGCCATGGTGGTCACTCCTTGTCGTCGAATGGGTGGACTGTGCTATATTCTCTAGGATCGGGGGCCTGGTTGCCCCGTCGACCGGGTTGAGATGTAGAATGTCAAGTATCATACACCATGCATAATGTGTTGTCGATTTTTGACCGCGAGATGAGTCCGAGTGGATGGTGGTGATCCAATGAAGCATGAGAATGTCTGGTGTTGAGAGTCAGCCTGGAACCCTGCAGCTGTTTTATCCTTGAGAGATCTTTGATTCGTGAGTGATCCATCAACGAAAATGAAACGCGTGGCAGTTATCGGTGGCGGCATCACCGGCCTGGCTGCTGCACACAGGATCCAGGAACTGGATCCACAGGTTGAAGTCGTCCTGGTGGAATCCTCCGATCGCCTGGGAGGTGCTATTCAGACTGTCCAGTGCGACCAGTTCCTGGTCGAGCGCGGTCCGGACATGTTCACGACCAAGGATGACGATGCCCTGAATCTATGCCGAAGACTAGGTTGCGATTCCGAGTTGATCGAGACCAATACGTCGCATCGACGTGCATTCGTGGTTCGTCGCAATCGCCTGTATCCCGTGCCAGCAGGCTTTACGTTGCTTAGCCCCAGCCGAGTATTACCACTGCTCTTTACAGGATTACTCAGCCCCCTGGGGAAATTGCGAGTCCTGGCAGAATACTGGGTTTCGACACGGCGCGAGACGAGTGACGAGAGCCTTGCAAGCTTTACACGTAGGCGATTCGGTAATGAAATGTTCGAACGGATCGTACAGCCCCTGGTCGGAGGGATCTATACGGCCGACCCGGAAAAGTTGAGCATGCAGGCAACGCTGGCCCAGTTCGTGGAAATGGAGCAGGTTCACGGAGGATTAATCCGGGGTGGTCGTCGGGCCCGGCAGGCCGCGAAAACCCAGGCGGATGAATCAGGTGCGCGTTATGGCATGTTTCTTACCTTGCGAAACGGTCTCTCGGACCTGGTAGACCGACTGGCTCAACAATTACCTGCTGGATCGATTCACCTGGATACGTCTGTTACGCGAGTGACTGGCAACGAGCACGATGGTTGGGTGCTCGATCTCGCCGCAGGGAACCAGATGGGACAGGCTCAGGTCGCATGTGATGGAGTCATCGTGGCAACACCTGTTCACGTGGCAGCGCGCTTACTGGCCACGGTAGACGAGCCGTTGTCCAGTCAACTGGGACAAGTCCAGGCAGCCAGTTCGGCAGTCGTGATCAGCGGGTATCGGCGAGAAGCAATTGGTCACCCCCTGGATGGTTTCGGTTTGGTTGTGCCGGCCCGGGAAAAGCGGTCGATCCTGGCAGCCAGTTTTTCCAGCGTTAAGTTTGCCGGCCGGGCGCCAGAAGGACATGTTCTAGTGCGCACGTTCGTGGGCGGTGCCAGGCAACCGGAAATATTGCGCAAGGATGATGACGAGATCCAATCCCTGGTTCACCATGAACTGGCGGAATTGATCGGGGTACGGGAAGGTCCCATGATCAACGAAGTCGTGCGCTGGGATAATGCAATGCCACAGTATCACCTGCAACACCTGGATCGAGTCGCAGAGATTGAACACGGTTGTGCCCGCTATCCCGGCCTGGAGATAGCCGGTAATGGATTGCGTGGCGTGGGTATCCCCCAGTGTATCCGCAGTGGTGAGTCTGCTGCCGGACGATTGATTGATGCCTGGCTTTAGCCGTTGCTGTCGTCGTGACGATAAAATGATGAAATCGATGCGTAAATCTCAACTCGACGAACTGAAATCACGGAACCCCGCACTGCCAGCCAGATTCTATGATCGTGCCACCGTGGACGTGGCACTTGATTTGCTGGGTAAACAACTCCTTCACTGGACTCCCCAGGGAGTGACGGTTGGAATGATCGTGGAAGTAGAAGCTTATCTGCCACAGCGTGATCCGGCTTGCCATACGTACCGGGGCAGGACCCCTCGAAACGAAGTGATGTTTGGTCCAGCTGGCCTCGCCTACGTATATTCGATTCATGCCCGCTACTGTCTGAATGCGGTTACGGAGTCGACAGGCCAGGGATGTGCCGTCCTGATTCGAGCGGTAGAACCGGTGGCGGGAATTGAATTGATGCAGATGCGCCGTGGCCAGGTCAAAGAACGTGACCTGACCCGTGGACCTGCCCGGTTATGCGAAGCTTTTGGATTAGACCGGCGCTTTAATGGACTCGATTTGACGGGTTCTGCCGACCTGTGGCTGGCTCAGGGCAAAAAAGGTCCTAAATCGCTTCGGATTATGCGTTCTGCAAGGATTGGTGTGACAGAGCCACGACACCGTTGTTTGAGGTTTTTTCTTGCCGATAATGAATATGTGAGTGGGCCTCGTAAAATGCTCGGAATGGGGCCCGTGAGAAGAAACTAAGACGTGGTTTATCAACACCTTAAGATTTGTCCACGCAATCCGAGTCTACAATTCGTTAAATTGGGTAATTTGAGTCAGGAATGGCAATAATTTCTTGCCTTATCCATTTTACCGAATTAAGATCAAACTACGGGGTTTTAGTGCTTTTCTTGCGGTAAGAGTTCATCTCAATGAGGAGTGAGAACTCTGCTGGAAAGGCGAGGCAGAGAAGCGGGATAGCGTGCTGGACCAGTATGCTTTCCCGAACTATCTCTACGGTTGTTTCGAAAACTGTAGAAATGGGAACCAGGAACAGGATTATTACATTACAGAGGCAACTCTTAAGTTCGGTAACCCGGAGAGGTAAGCAGATGTTTTACACACGACGTACCAGCCTGTGGATCGGAATGGCTTTGGCGATCACCATGTTCGTGGGAAGTCACGATGTGGCAGCTCAATTTGGTGGCCAGGGTGGAGGCTTTGGTGGCCAGGGTGGTGGCCAGGGACAGCAAGGTGGTGCCGGTGTAATTGTCAGCCCGGACGGTGTTTTACGAGTTCGCCAAATTGATCCGCGTTTAACTCGCAAACGAGTCGATGCCGCTAAGGCAGCTTTGAATCAGAAGGTTATTCGCCCGAGTAAGTTGCGCAAGGTTTCTCTCAATCGTTTGGAAGCCGCGATCGCCGAACGCCTGGCCAATGGGCAGCCGGTTAGCGAAGACATGAAATTCATGGCTGGGATGACACGGATTCAAAATATCTTTTTCTACCCGGAAACAGGCGATATCGTGATTGCGGGACCGGCAGAAGGGTATGCGGTTGATCCGTCAGGACGGCCCATTGGTGTCACTTCTGGTCATTCCGTGATGGAGTTGCAGGACCTGATCGTCGCCATGCGTGCTTTTCCACCTACTGGTGAACGTGCCAATGTGATCAGTGTTTCGATCGATCCAACCAGGGAGGGTCTGCAGAGAATGCAGCAGTTCCTGGTAGGAATTGGTGGAAGGGCATTGCCACGTGACACGGCTCGAATCACGAATGGTTTACAGAAAAGCCTGGGGCTCCAGACGGTTACCATTGGAGGCATTTCGTCGAAGACCCACTTTGCTCAAGTCCTGGTAGAAGCCGATTACCGCATGAAGCTGATCGGAATTGGCCTCGAAAAACCACCGGTCAAGATCGTCAGTTACGCTTCCCGGGCGAATCCACGGGACGTGGCGCGTAACGCTTTGCAACGCTGGTATTTCACTCCAAATTACGAATGCGTGCGAGTTAGTGATGATGAAACCGCCATGGAACTGGTCGGTGACGGTGTTAAGTTGATCGGTGCGGATGAACTGGTCCAGGCAGACGGTGGACGTGTGGCCGCCCAACGTGTGGATCGTGCTGGAAAAGCTTTCGTGCAATCTTTCACTGCCCAGTATCCTCAGCTGGCGATCAAGTCACCCGTATATGGCCAGTTGAGAAACCTGATCGACATGACGATCGCTGCTGCTTTTATCCAGAAGCAGGATTACTATGGACAGTCAGGTTGGTCGATGAAAGTATTCGCTAACGAAGACTTGTTGCCCGTTAACACGTACACGACGCCTGATAAGGTTGAAACGGCGGTTAATGCGATCTGGAAAGGTACGACTCTCATGACACCGATTGGTGGAGGTGTTAATATCCAGCCGACGATGGCATTGGCAACGGATCGCTTACTGCTGGACAAAGATGGTAGCCTGAAGAAGGCCCATGCAGATGTAGGTGCCCCCCAGTTGCCCAAGGGCCAATGGTGGTGGGACTGAGCGATTCAGCTTACCAGCCAACAATAAGAGACTTCAAGAGCCGGCCTGGGCCGGCTCTTGTTATGCGCGGTGCCCTCTGGCATAGCTTTTCGGCGCGGCCGTCTACGGGCTGTCTGTCAGTAAAACACGCAGATCACAGACGTTGGTATGCGTGGGGCCGGTTTTCACCAGTGCCTGGACAGCATCGAAGAATGAATAAGCGTCGTTGCGATCGAGATAAGGTTGAGGATGAAGTCCTTGTTGCCGTGCTAATTCGGCCACCTGCTGGTCCAGGAAGGCTCCGGCGGCATCCGTAGGGCCATCCTCTCCATCAGTACCACCGGATAACAGGGCCATGCCCTGCCAGGGAACAGTGGAAGTGTTTTCTGTGAACTGTCGAAGCTGGTCGTCCAGGGCAGCCAGTATCAGTTGCTGGTTCCTGCCGCCACGACCTCGTTGGGCCAGGGGAGCCAACTGGACGGTGGGCTCACCACCACTGATCCAGCAATTGATTTCTCCATGGATCTTCATTTGTATTCCGCGCCGTGACAGTTGTTGGCCGACGTCCTCGGCGGATCCTTCCAGGTCGACTGCAAATTCGTAATCGCAGCGATATCCACGGTTTTGAGCTTCCTGGACAGCTGCTTCTACGGCAAGTTGATTGTTTCCAATAATGTGATTGGTAACATCAGGTCCAGCTTTCGACAGTTCCATTACAGGAGCATCGAGCTGTGCATGCAGGGCATCATAGACCGAGTTTAAGAGGTCCGATTCGTTTGCTTTAAAGGAGTCGAGTATGGCGATCGCATCAGCCGGAGTGCTGGAATCCACCACGGTTGGCCCGGACGCAATGATGTCGAGCGGATCTCCGGGAACATCTGAGATAATCAGGGTGACCAGCCGATTAGCTCGGCAGGCCCTGGCTAATCTTCCACCCTTGATGGCACTGAGTTGTTTGCGAACGGTGTTGAGTTGCTGGATATTGGCACCTGCGGCACTCAGGAACTGGGTGACCTGTTGTTTATCGGCCAGTGAAATTCCGTTGATTGGTGCTGGCAGTAAGGCTGATCCACCGCCGGATAGCAGGCAGATACACAGGTCCGAGGGGTTCATGGTCTGAACCATGTCGAGGATTTTCGCCGAGCCCTGGACGCCTGCCTGCGTGGGTTCGTTAAGCCCGGCGGGGCGGGCAGGGTGTAATTGGATATGACGCAGCGTTTGTGTGCAGTCGGCTGGTATGTTGATCCATCCGTCCAGGATCCCCTCGAAGGGCGTGGAGTCCAGGAGCACGGCTTCCAGGCCGGTCGCCATGCCTGCTCCGGCCTTGCCAGCGCCAATCACCACGATCCGTTGGGTTTCGGAAAGGTCAATGGGTTGATCTTGAACCCAGAGGGTTTGGTCTTTTAATTGCAGTGCTTGCTTCACCAGGTGCTGACTGTCAACAGCCGCAACTCCGGTCTTCCAGATTTCCCTGGCATCATCGCGTAGTGTTTGCCAGGAGTTTGTCATGATGGATCCTGGCGGATACGTAACGTGTCAAACCATTGACCTTCATGTTCGACGATGAATTGGCTCAAGCTATTGGATGTTTCTGAACAGCAAACCAACCCGATAAGAAAGCCTTGTTCTCCTACCTGGAATTTTCCCGTCAGGCTCGTCCAGGGTGTTCCCTTGCCCCGGTTCCCCGGTAGGGCGACATGATTGAAGAAGGACTGGGAAAAACCCTGCGAGCTCAGTTGCGCTGGCCAGCATCGACAGACAGGCAGGTGCAGTGAAAAAATTTCAGCGAGTCCCGGCAAAAACTGGTTTAACAGGATGGGCAGATCTTCTTCATGCAGTTGCGACTGGTGGCGTCCTGCAGGTGCAGCCACCAGGACACGCAAGCGAACCGGGGTTCCATATAATTCGAGGCGTACAGGACCTGGAGGCGGGATGGCCAGGCCGATTGCATCGAGGTCGATGTGCAGATCCGGCCCTGCAGCATTTGGGTGGGCGCGGCGTCCCCACCAGATTTTTAATGCGATCATAGCCAGGGCCAATAACACCAATGCAGATGCCAGTGCAGGTAGCCATGGTTGGATGTCTGAAAAATTCATCGCCAGGAGACCTTGGAATCAGGTGAAAACGACAAAACCAATGTGAATATCCTGGTTTCACTTTTACGATCGTAAGGGGCCTGTTGCCACGAGGCAAGTCAAGGGTCGTTGTAGCCAGGATGACTTTGGTTAATTTGGTGAGGGTACTGGTAATGTGGAAGCGGCAGATACGGTTTGCTCTAGCTGGACACTCACCGAATCCAGCCATGCTTCGCCTGGGCCTTGCAGCTCACAGGTAATGTGGAAAGAACCACTTCGGGGTGCGGCTCGATAGAGAATAAACTCCTGCCAGCCAAGAGTCGGTCGAATACGGTCACCGAGCGTTGGGCCACCAAGTGAATCATAGATCAGGAGTCCATCAGAGTGGTGTTGCGACCGAGGAGATACCTTGGCCCAACCGTGAATTCTCAAGCGGCTGCCTGCCTTGACCTCGACAGGTCCCGAGATGATCCGCACCCGTGGACGCTGACTCGATTTGTCTGGCTTGGCAGCAGGCTGATCCTGTGTTGATAAATGTAGGCAATAATTACCTGCATGTGGTTCCTTTGCCGATAAATCCACGGTGGCAAGGTATCCGGGGGCTACTTCCTGGTGATGTAACCAACCGGCTTGTTTGAGTACCTGCAGATCCTCAAAGTCACTGCCATTGAGGATATTGGGACCCCAGCGACCGGTTTTCATCTGTTCGACGAGTTCCCAGTGATTGGGGAGCGTCTGAAAGCTAATGCAGTAAGGGCTCGCGACAGGAGTTGGGAAGAAACGGACGGCCTGGTTCCATAAATCCCATCGCAGTTGACGTAATGACTGGTCTGCTTTTTCAGTGAATTGATTAGCCCCGGTACGATCGCCGCTGTTGAGGAGCGCCTGGGCCTGCGATAAATGTTGCTCGGCAGTTCGCAGTGTCTGCCTTGCCTGGTCAGGTTGGGCAGCGGGTGGTACCGAAGCGGATATTTGCTTGAATTGGTTGTGTCGGTCGATGACTACTTTAAGTCGCAAGATCGCTTTGCGACGAAGCTCTGTACTGGTCTGTTCATACAGGTAATCACGTACAAGTTGATCTGCCGTTAAGACGATCAGCGAAATGCGCTCGTCTTTCTGCATGCGGACTTGAATCTGGTTTCCACGTGCTGATGGGAGTGTTTGCGGGCCATCTCGATGCAGGTAGTAAGGGCGGTAGGTAACCGGTGTTCCTGGGGCATCGAAAGAAAATGACTTTGACTTGGTTGGAGAAGTAACAAACTGCTGCCTTGCGGAAGAACGCAACAGGATGAGCAGCTTGGCACGATCGGTTTGCCACATCGATGCTCGCACATCGGTGGCGTTTGCATCAAGATCTCCCAGGTAAACACCACCCGCCAGCCAGGGTTGTATCAGCTGGATTTCATGATTGATTAATTCCAGCGTATTACTACGAATCTCGGTGCTGGTGTCAGGTGCATCAAGGCGGCTCCACGAACGGAAATAGAGGCCACGGGTACCTGAGGCAATGGCCGAAAAGACCAGGAAGCGGATTTGTTCTGGTTCGATATTACGGGGAAACAAGTGCTGGGTCCCAAAGGCATTCCACTGGCCGATCAAGGTTGCAGGTGGTTGCGTGGCAATGGTCGTCCAGTAGGTGGTTCCATGCTGCAACTGGCTGGCTTGGTCTCGAAGTGATTGCGTGGCAGAGTTGAGATTGGCGCTTTGGTACAAGGGACTCCAAGGTAGACGTAGTACATCACATTGCCGACTGTAGGAGTTCAATTCACCTGAAGGTGCTGCCGTGATCAGTGGCATGCCACGTAGCTCCAGGTCGTGAAGAGAGGAGATTATTTGACGACTGGCGGCCATGTGACTGTGAGCTAGGTGGTCACCAAGGTCAAAGGCCAGGCATCGATCCGCCGTGGTACGGACAGGTTGGCCCGCCGAACGCTTTGCCGGTGGAACGATTAACCACATTCCGAGCCGTGTGGCTTCTTTGATCTGATGAGCCGTTGGTTGATCCTTTAGAGCAATCGTATTAAAGCCGAGCTTGTGCAGCCACTGAAAAGATTCCCCATTGTGTTCAATGATGCGCGCGAAAAAGGGACGTTTGTCAACCAGCAATAAATTCCCTTTTACCAGGACGCTGTTTTCCGTATGGGATCCGTTTTCTAGATACGTTGCCTGGGCCACGGGAGACCTGGTCGCGGATTCCGCTGCCGATTGAAGAGGATTGGGACTTGCGTATCCAGTGATCGGCGTGGCAATCCTTAAGTCGTCGGTCCAGATACTCGTGGTCCCAATTCCTCCATAGGTGTTCAAGACGATCATGTCGATGAAGGCTTGCTTGGGATTGACCGTTGATCCGAACTGGGATCGCAGGCTCGGAATTTGCCGCATCATTGCTTCACGACATCGTTGAATGGAAAGACGTTGCCACTGTCCAGCGAGTTCGTACTGGGATCCGCGGATCAGGAACTTGAGTGGTTTGCCAGATTTTGGATCAATCGTTCGAGGTAAGACAACGCGTGCCATGATCTGTAGCGACATGCGGTTTGATTTTATCCACAAGCCTGGTTGCAACTCATCAATCACCCTGACAGGAGGAATGCTGTAGGTTAAGTGTGCGTAGGTCCCACGACTCATTTCAATTTGAACGAATTCACAACCAGCTCCCGAATGGGCATTGCGAAATTGTCGCTCTTGAACTGCAATCCTGGCCTGGCAGTCTGAATGACGCAGTTGCCAAACGACTTCACTGGACTCGAAGGTATCCTGGAAATCAGCCTGTGCCGGGTGATGTATCGCTAGACATCCCAGCATGAAGAAAGCACAGCCAAGGTACAGCAGTCTTGAATGCTGTGGGAAGGCAGCTGTCGCCAAAGCCGAACGAACACAGGCAGATATCGACCGGATTAATTGCATGGAGCCTGGTTTCACCTCGCTCGTTCGTCGGGTGAGATCATGTCGGTTCGAACGAGATCGGAGTTGCCTGTGGTCAAAAAACAACGAAGTTACTTCTCTTGTTGCGAAACGTAAGAGACGCTTGTATCAGGGTTTGCGGATTTCTACCAGATCAAGTGGGGTCTTTTGGCAACATGGGACGTTGGTACCAGAAGCCAGTGTAAAAGGCCTAAGTACAATCAGCATCAGGAGTTATTTTTAGTCCGCTAAATCCCAGTTCGTTGGGCATGCCAGATGCACAAAGAGAAGTAGATGCGTAGATGTTGTCAGTAATGAAAGGAACGCGATCGTAATGTCTTCAGAGCCCCGATTTTGTCTTGAGCCGGTTGATGATTGGCCGGTTGATGTCCTGGAGTTAAAGGCGGCCATCTACCAACTGCCACCTGCTAGCCAAGAGCTTCTAGAACCTTTCATGCAGGACGTCCTTACTGCCAGCCAGCGCCGTCGTCGCATCTTGCGGCTAATCCAGGATGCACTGGGTCAATTACGAATGGATATGCAATACCTGAAGTTTGATCTCGAAGCGACTCGCCGAGAACGGGACCAGATGCGTTCAACTGGCGATCAGTGTGATTCCTAGCAAAACTGTCCCCTTCTCGCCTGCTGTGGAATAGGGACTTCGTGGACGGATCTACGTTTGTCACAAGCCCTTTCTGGGTCAAATGTTGTCGTATTCACCGGAACTTTTAGGGCAAATTACCGATAATAAGAGGTAAAAGCTCGACATTGCGATATGAGGTCGTCTGACGTACTATAGAGGAAGATGCTTTACTGGTGCGAACTCTATACCAGTAAGTACTTTAGGTAAGGTGAACGAGAGGCATTGGCAGTTATGGCGATGATGTCTGCGGAACGAATTGCCCAATTGAGTTTCGATTGTGGGTTGCTTGCGGCCCCGCAGTTGGAAGCAGTTTGGGGCGAACTAGGTAGTCGCGATGTTGCGCCAGAAGACATGATCAGCCTGCTGCTGCGCAAGGAATTCCTGACGAACTGGCAGCTTGAACGCATTATTGCGGGCAAGCGTGACGGTTATTTTTATGGGCGTTACAAGGTTCTGTACCTGGTAGGGACCGGAACCTTTGCACGTGTTTATCGGTCTGTCGATTCTGAGTCAGGGAAGGTGGTTGCGGCCAAGGTTTTGCGCACGCGTTATAGCGGTGACTTGCGGGTCACGGAACAGTTTCTGCGAGAAGCAAAGCTGCAAATGCCGTTACTTCACCCCAACATTGTACCGATCTACGAGGTTTCCACCGATCGAGGACGTCCGTTCATGACCATGGAGTTCGTGGAAGGACGGAATCTACGAGATTTCCTGAAGGTTCGCGAGCGAATGGGACTTAAGGAAAGTCTCCGTCTGACCATGGATGTGGTCAGCGGACTGGTCTATGCATTTGACCAGGGAGTCACGCATCGCGACGTCAAGTTGTCCAATGTTTTGGTTTCCAGTTCCGGGCGTGCCAAGCTGGTTGATTTTGGATTGGCAACGATGATCGGCGAAATCGATGATGAGTTCGAGGGTACGCCGAATCCTCGTAGTGTCGATTATGCCGGACTGGAAAGGTCCACGCGCGTCGAACGAAACGACCAGCGGAGTGATATTTACTTTACAGGTTGCATGCTTTATTCCATGCTCTCGGGTCATTCACCACTGGCGGATACGCGAGATCGCATCCAGAGAATGAGCCTGGAACGATTCCGTGGCGTCGTACCCATTAGTAAATGGGTTCCGGATTTACCCAGTCCAGTCGCTGCAGTGGTTCATAAATCGATGGAGTTAAACCCGGAACGACGTTACCAGAATCCCACGGAGTTACTCAGGGATTTGAAGAAGGCTGCCAAGCGAGTTGAGGACGGTGAAGTGCGACCTGTTCGTAATCCGGATCGTGGATTCGATCGGGCAATTACGGATGAAGGTCAGTCACGAAGCGTGATGATCATCGAGTCCCGGGTTCCCATGCAGGATCTGTTTAGAAAGAAACTTAAGGAGCGTGGCTATCGCGTGCTGGTTTTCGGTAATCCAGAACGTGCACTGCAACGATTCGAAGACGATCAAAGTATTGCAGACTGTGTTATTTTCTGTGCGAGCGACCTTGGAATCCAGGCTCTCGAAGCCTTCAATAAATTTGGGAAGGATGAGCTGACCAGCCATATCCCCGCGATTCTTTTCGTGGACCAGAACCAGCAAATGTTAGTGGAACGTGCAAAGGTGGCGAGACATCGTGTTATCCTTTCCATGCCGATTCGCCTTAAACAGTTGCGATCGATCTTGCTGAAGCTTTTCAAAGCTCGCGAGAAAGCGGAATCCAGTGTCGAAGCTTGATCAAAGAACGACCGCTGGCTAAACGCGAATTTTCTGCCACCCACCGTGCCAGAATCGTGCCGTGATCATGAGGCTGCGGACAACAACATCGACGATCATTGCATACCAGGCGCCGATGATTCCAAGGCCCCATCCGTCGAAAGAAATCGCCAGGACAGGAATTTCTACCTGTTCCTTGGCCAGCCAGTACGCTAACGGAATTCGAATGCAGACCAGGCCCAGGAAGGTGAATAGTAATGGCCAGCGAGTGTCGCCTGCACCCCGAAGCGCTCCGTTCAGGATAATCATTAAGGCCAGTGAAGGCATGGAGATAGAAACCATTTGTAAGAGTCGAATGGTTACTGTGGCAACCTCTTGCTCGGCGTCCACAAGGAAAATGCTTGTTAGCCATTCGGCACCAAAGTAAAAGAGAAAACCCGTTCCAATCATTAAGGTTCCACCAGTCAATGTTGCGGTAAGAGCACTTTTTCTCGCCCGGCGGTAATCGCCTGCTCCCAGGTACTGTCCCGTCATCGTGGCGGCAGCGACATGAAACGCAGAGCCAGGTAAATAGGCCAGCGATTCAATGCGAATTCCCAGGCTGTGTGCTGCCAAAGCCAGTGTGCCCAGGCTGCTGATGACCGACAGGAACCAGACGTGACAGGCGACCAGGAAAAGTTGATCTGCTCCCCCGGGAATGCCGATCCGAAGAATTCTCCAGCAGAGATCGAGGTCGATCTTGAAATATTGTTTCCGTAGTTGTATGCCGGCCCGTCCTCGCAGCAGCAAGATCATAACGATCACAGCGCCGGTAATGTAACCACTTACCGTTCCCAGCGCGAGGCCATCCCAGCCGAGCGACGGGAAAGGGCCCCATCCAATGACGAGCGTGATGCCCACGACGGCATTGATGGTATTCACGATAGCCATTGTGATGAAACCACTCATGGTGTCACCAGCACCACGAAGGCATGCAATGCCGACCTGCTGGACCATCATGGCTGGAATGACGGGTATCACGTACCGGAGATAACGCCTGGCCGGTTCCGCTGCGTCTGGAGGCATTCCCAGTAGTTTCAGGAATGCGTCGCCAAACCAAAATGTTACCAGCGTGACCATTACGGCTAAAAAGATCCCCAGTAACAGTGACTGGTTCGTGGTGCGGACGGCCATGTTGTTGTCACCTGCACCGACGAATCGTGCTGTCAGAGCGGTTGACCCGATCGCCACGA
>JAZADA010000280.1:0-7699 GCA_036124135.1 Planctomycetota bacterium
GGAGCCGACTGCATGGCGGGTGGCTCTGCGAGGAAATGTGCTCGCCTTACAGGCTGTTCCATGAAATCATTCAACTGCAAGCTAATCGCCTCGAAGCCCTGGTAACGATCACGAGGACTCTTGGCCAGAGCCGTTTCAAGGATCCGCACCAGGGCCGGGGGAATATCCGCGTTATGCGCCAGTGGTGAAGCGAGCGGCGCGTGCCGTACCTGGTAAAGCGTGTCCACGAAGTCATCACCGACGTGAGGCGGGGTGCCGGTGCAAACGTGATAGAACGTGGCACCAAACCCATAAATATCGCTGCGAACATCCGCACCCTTGGACTCATAGGATTGTTCGGGAGCCATGTAGCAGGCTGTCCCCAGTACCATCCCGGAAACCGAAAGCTTCACACTTGGATTGCGATCCGTGGCCAGGCCAAAATCGGTCAACAGGGCCGCATTGTCCGACTGGCGTACCAGGATGTTCGCAGGCTTGATATCCCGATGGGTCACATTCTCGCGACTGACATCCACCATGGCCTGGGCGATACCCGACATCCAGTGGCCAATCTCGAAAAAATCCAGGTCCTGGCCCCGCTGCCGAATCTTTTTGCCCAGGTGAGGTCCTTCGATGTAATCCAGCACGATCGCCGCCGTGGGTACCGTACTACCCTCCGATTCAATTAACTCGCGAACCCTGACGATATGAGGCGAGTCGATTTCCTGTAGCAAAGCGGCTTCCTGTCGAAACCTGGCCAGGTTTTGTCCCTCGTGAATCACCTTGACCGCGACAGCCTGTCCCGCTTCTCGATCGGTGGCCAGGTAGACCGTTGCCATACCACCGCGTCCAATGGGTTTGACCAGGTCAAAACGATCTTGCAACCATTCCGGCATCGTGGACTTGCGGGGAACAGGTTGCCGCGAGATTCTACCGTTGGCACGTTCCAGGTCCTGTCGCGCCTGGTCCTGGTCCTGGTCTGCGAAGTCTGCCAGCAACGGATCGTAATCACCCGTCCATTTTCCACTGGCGACCAGGCTGTACAACTGCTCTACGGCCGCTTCCAACTGCTGCTGGTATCCTGGAGTCGAGGCAGCCATCTGGATTCAATACCTCCCTGATCCTCGCTCAGGCCTCCGGCAAACCGCAGGCCACGCTAGGCCAGGATTTCCTTGACCACGTTGCCATGCACGTCGGTAAGTCGGAAATCTCGCCCCTGGTATCGGAAGACCAGTTTCTCGTGGTTGATTCCCAGGCAATGCAGCATGGTCGCATTCAAGTCATGGATGTGAACCGGATTTTCCTGCACGTTGTAGCTGAAGTCATCAGTTTCGCCGTAGACGATTCCAGGCTTGATACCGCCACCGGCCATCCACTTGGTGTAACAGCGCGGATGATGGTCTCGGCCATAATTGGTCTTCGTCAGGCCACCCTGGCAATAAATCGTACGCCCAAATTCACCGCCCCAGATCACCAGCGTGTCATCCAGCATACCTCGTTGTTTGAGATCGTTAATCAGGGCTGCACACGGCTGGTCGACAATCCCGCACTGTCGCCGGATATCGCGGGGCAGGTTACCATGCTGGTCCCACTGGCGAATAAAGACCTGGGTGAACCGCACACCCCGTTCGGCCAGCCGTCGAGCCAACAGGCAGTTGGCCGCGAACGTACCTGGCTTCTTCACCTCCGGCCCATACATGTCGAGCGTGTGCTTCGATTCTCCCGAGATATCGGCCAGTTCCGGCACCGAGGTCTGCATGCGGTAGGCCATCTCGTACTGGGCAATGCGCGACTGGATTTCCGGATCACCTACCTCGCTGTACCGCTCGCGATTCAACTTGGCTAATTCATCGAGCATGCGCCGCCGCATCTTGCCCGTCATGCCATCAGGGTTCGACAGGTAGAGGACCGGGTCGCCACTGGATCGCAAGCTGACGCCCTGGTGCCGCGTGGAAAGGAAGCCGGAACCCCAGAGGCGTGCGTAAAGTGCCTGGCCCCCGAAACCGCCATTGACCGTGGAATGCAGGACCACGAAGGCGGGTAGGTTCTGGTTCATGCTGCCCAGGCCGTAGGACATCCAGGCTCCCGTACTGGGGCGCCCAGGCAACTGGCTACCGGTCTGGATATAGGTAATGGCCGGATCATGGTTGATGGCCTCGGTATTGACGGTCTTGATCACGGCCAGTTCATCGACAATCTTGGCCGTGTGAGGCAGCGCCTCGCTAACCCAGGCCCCGTGTTGCCCGTGCCGCTTGAATTTGAACGTGGAGGGTGCGATGGGGAACCGTTTCTGGCCTGATGTCATCGTCGTGATTCGCTGCCCGTTGCGAACCGAATCGGGCAGGTCCTTGTCAAACCAATCATTCATCTTCGGCTTGTAATCCCACATGTCCAACTGGGAAGGAGCCCCGGACATGAACAGGTAGATCACGCGCTTGGCCTTGGGAGCAAAGTGCGGCAGATCCGGCATACCACCGACCACGCCTTGCGAATCCGAGGTAGCCGAGAAGAGCTCGGGATTCAGCAGCGACGAAAGTGCTGCCGTACCGATACCAGCCGCCGCCCGGCCAAAGAAGTGCCGACGTGTTTCAATCAACTTGGCTTCACGTAATGGATTCATCGCTTTGCGTTCCTAACCCTTGGTAACAGTCTCACTAAGATTCAACAGCAGGTGAACGATCATCGTCCACGCTCCCAGTTCATTCACGTCCAGCGCTTCATCGCGAGCGGACTCCCCGGCCGCCAGCAGTTTCCCGGCAGATCCGGGTGCTGCCTTGAATTCTGCCTGGTAATCCGTGAACAGCTTCGTCAACGTTGCCAGTTCACTGGTACTGGGCTGTCGTGCCAACACGGTACGAAATGCGAAGGTAGCCCGTTGCTCGATCCCGGCCCCTCCCTTGCTCATGACCTGTTCTGCGAACTTGCGGGCCGCCTCGATAAACTGCACATCGTTCATCAGGACCAGCGCCTGCAGCGGCGTGTTTGTACGTGCCCGGCGAACCTGGCAGGTTTCCCGATCGGGGGCATCGAAAATCGTCATCGTGGGAGGAGGGGAGGTTCGTTTCCAGAACGTGTACATACTGCGACGATAGAGTTTTTCGCCCTTATCCTGCTTGAAGACAGAGGTGTTACTGCCCCCGAATCCTACCGGCTTCCAGAGTCCGGCAGGCTGGTACGGCCGCACACTCTTGCCACCAATTTCCTCCACCAGCAGGCCACTAATCACCAATGCCTGATCTCGAATCACCTCCGCATCCAGGCGGAAACGCGGACCACGTGAGAGTAAACGATTCTCCGGATCTGCGGATAGTTTCTCCTCTGACACGCGAGACGATTGCCGGTAAGTGGCCGACATCACGAGCATCTTATGTAAACGTTTCATATCCCAGCCTGATTCGATGAAATCAACGGCCAGCCAGTCCAGCAGCGCCGGGTGCGAGGGCTGCTCGCCCTGGACCCCGAAGTCTTCGGAGGTCTTGACCAGGCCGGTACCAAAATAATGTTGCCAAAATCGATTTACCGTCACGCGTGCCGTCAGCGGATGGGTCGGGCTGACCAACCACTGGGCCAGTCCCAGGCGGTTGCCCGGTGCCCCATCCACGGGGGTTCCCAGCCAGGCTGGAACCAGCGAGGCAACTTTCTCACGCTTCTCGGTATACTGGCCACGCTCCAGGACATGAGCCTGTCGAGGTTGCTTGCGTTCCTCCATCACCAGCGTTGACGGAATCGCTTTCTCGATACTCGCCAGTTCCTTGTTCCAGGCATCCTGGTTCTTGAGTGGCTCGGCAAATCGTTTCCGGGACTCAGGATTCACGTGCTGCAGGTAATAACGAAGTAGTTTCTCGCCCTGTTCCTTGGTCCGCTTCTCCTTGGCTACGTCCAGAACCTTCTGGACATCCGCGGGTAATCCGGGTTGCTTGATCTTGGCTCGGAAGTGTTCCCATTGCGTAAGCGAGGCCTGCTGTTCCGGCGATAGCGCACCGATAGTTACCACGCCTGCCTTGTCCCAGTGAACGGTTCCATTGAACTGGGTAAATGCCCAGCCATTGAGCTTACTGCCCGGTTTCAAACCAACCGTGGCTGCAGGCACCTCCAGCCGCACCCAATTACCGGTTTCCGGCAGAGGTCCCATCGGCATATTCGATGCATTCTTGCGCCCAGGCAGGAATGCCTTGTCAGCACCCCAATGAGCACGATGCTCCCAGGTACCATCGTTAAACTGTAACTGAACCGTTTCCGGCGGATCCTTGGGATCCAGGTAGACATAGGCAAATAATCGGTCGTTCTCGTTAATGACCAGTGGTTCCGTGGCCCCGGTAAAGAAGTGCTGGGTAATTCCCTTGCCGGTACGAACGCTGGAGTTTTTCCCACTGTAAACCGGGTGATCCGGTGCCGTGACAAACTTCCACGGATTCGGACCGTTCCCCTGGGGCTTAGCACCCGCCGGCAACTCATCGTCAAACCAGACCTTGTCGTTCTGCGTCAGTGGCAAGGGCTTGGCATCCGCCATGGGATCCACGTACTTCCAACTGGCCACCCCCGTTTCGATTTCTTTCTTGGCAGTTGCGATCTGCTCTCGTAACTGCTTCTGTAACGCCAACTGTTTCTTGGTTGGCACCCGGACAGCCGGTGGTGGCAACAGCGCATTGCCATCCATCGCTTTTTCCGTAAGGCTGAAGAAGTAGGAGAACAACTGGTAGAATTCCTTCTGCGTCAGCGGATCATACTTGTGGTCATGGCAAGCGGCGCAACCTGACGTCAGGCCCAGCCAGACCGTCGAGGTCGTTTCCACGCGATCCACGGCATAACGCACAAAGTATTCCTCGTTAATCGACCCGCCTTCACTGGTCGTCACGTTACAGCGGTTGAATCCGGTGGCCACGCGTTGGGCCAGCGTGGGATTGGGTAACAAGTCCCCGGCGAGTTGCTCGATCGTGAACTGGTCAAACGGCAGATTGCGATTAAAGGCATCGATCACCCAGTCCCGGTAGGGCCAGATGGAACGCTCATTGTCCAGGTGCAGTCCATGGGTATCCGCGAAGCGCGCCGCATCCAGCCAGCGTCGCCCCATGTGTTCCCCGTAGCGAGAGGATTTCAACAGCCGATCCACCACACGCTCGTAGGCAGCCGGACTATCATCCTGGAGGAAAGCGTCCACTTCCTTGATCGTCGGCGGCAACCCGGTGAGGTCCAGTGTGAGTCGACGAATCAACGTCTCCTTACTCGCCTCGGGCGCCGGCTTCAAGGCGGCTGCTGCCAGTGCGGGCTGGATAAACAAATCGATTGCATTCTCTGCTTTCCAGCCTTTCACAGGTCCTGGCAACTCCGGTTTCTGAGGAGATTGAAAAGCCCAGTGACCTGACCATTGCCCGCCACCATCAATCCATCGCTTCAACAGTTTGATCTCTGCCTCGGTAAGTTCTTTTCCCGAGTCGATCGGGGGCATCCGTAATTCCGGATCCCTCGATGTAATACGCTGGTAAAGCGAACTCTCGCTGCTCTTGCCAGGAACCAGGGCTATCTTGCCAGACTCCAGCTTGGCGAGGGCACCCTCATGCTTATCCAACCTTAAGCCGGCTTCACGATTGGCCTGATCAGGACCGTGGCATTTAAAACATGTTTCTGACAACAGCGGCAGAATGTCGCGACTGAAATCAATCGGCTTCTCTTCCGCTGCAGATGCGATCGTCCCCGACAAGGCGATCGTAACCAGTACGGACAAGAGAACCCAGGACAGGCCTGGAATTAACGACGAAGACCACCGACAAGTTTTCACGCGTGCGTTATTCATGCTTCTTGATCGTTCCTGCGAAAGGGGAGCAAATACCGCCATCAGTGTAACATGATGCGATTCTTATTTGAAGATTTACCTCGACGCCGGTGCCCTCACGGCGGGGAAAGACACCTGCCTGGCCTAGAGAACGAAGCCTACAGCGGCTGGCTAACGGTAATCGGCACCGGTGAGGCTTTTGAGCACGGATTGCTGCCAGGAAACCAACTGCTGTTGCAGCGAGTCCACGACCTGCGGATGGGTCTTCACGAGGTCATTCTTTTCACCCGGGTCTGCACGCACGTCGAACAGTTCTCGACTCGTTACATTCCGCCCCTGGCCATTGACCACGAGCTTGTAGCGGTTCCCCAGGATCACGCGAGCTCCCGCAAAGTCAGCCGCAACAATTTCCTTGTGATGATAATTGCGAAAATTGCGTGTATAGAGATCGCCCATCATCTTGACCAGTGGCGTGGTGCCTTGCTGTAACCCGGCCTCGATGTAGACCGGGTGACGTGACTCCCGCTTCACATCAAAACTCCAGAAACAGATGGGACTCGGTCGCTGTTCCATCTGGTTCGCAATGACGGGCTCGAGGGAAATACCATCCAGCGGTCGGCTGGGCAACGGCAAACTCAGCAGGTCACAAAGCGTGGGCAACGTGTCACTGGTAACACTGTTCACCCTGGAGACACGGGCTGTCGAGATCCGTGCCGGCCATTCGATAATCCCGGGAACGCGGATGCCCCCCTCGTACATGGTCCCTTTCTGTCCACGAAATGGTGAAGTCACGATTCCGTCACCGGGCGTACCATTATCCCCACAATACCAGAGCAACGTGTTGTCCTGTATTTTTTCCTGTTTCAAATACTGGCGGAGCTGACCAATCGAACGATCCATCGCCGTGATCTCCGCGTAGCGTTCCCGGAGCACATCGCGAAGTGATCGTCTCGTCGGCCGGCCCGTTTCATTGGACGTCAATTTGAATTGCTTGTCCGCATACTCCCTGGGCAGGTTGTCGTAGAGAGCAAGATCTTTCGGTAAACCACTGTACGGTTCATGGGGTGACCCGAACCAGACCACGGCGAGGAAAGGTTTCTTTTGCTTCCGGGCCGTCTTTAGGAAACGAATCGTTTCCTTGATCACGATCTCCGAGCTTTCACCCGGGAAACGAGTCGGAGGACCTCCGTTACGAGAGAGGACCGGGTTCAATTCAAAGAAATTGTCATGCGACAACCATTGGTCAAATCCAAACGCGCCCGGATTGGTGGGCGACGCAGCTTTCACAGGCCCCAGGTGCCATTTGCCAAAATGGCCACAGGCATAACCAGCATGAGCCAGGATCTGCGCAATGCCGATTTCCTCCGGGCGAATGGAGTAGTTGGGAGTAAACGTTCCATAGCGATTAGGATGACGCCCCGTGATCACACTGCCACGCGTCGGTGAGCAGGATGGATGGGCCGAGTAAAACCGATCCAGGCGAAGTCCGCGGGATGCCATCTCATCCAGGACAGGGGTCTTTAAATGAGGATGCCCGTTGTAGCCAGTTTCATCCCAGCCATGATCATCCCCCATGAGCAGGATAATATTGGGCCGATCCGCCGCATCAAGCGTGGCAACCATCATGGCGATCATCAGCGTGAACACGATGCTGGTGGCGAGCCGGTAAATCCTGCTATTTCTCATCACCCCATATCCTCTCTTAAAGATTGAACGCATCCATCTATCTTACCACGACGGCATCCCGGGGCAGGACTCCTCCGCTACCAGATAGTCCAGCAACCACACTGCAACGTCGTGGTGGCACCCGTTATAATCAATTCACCGGTAAAGAACACGTGCCACAAAGAACTCGGCTTCACCAGGGTCTCCCAGGAACGTTCTATGAAAACACGCATTACCCTGCTACTCCTGTTGCTCACCTCGATCATCGCCGATGGCGCAGAAGCT
>JAZADA010000281.1:0-4216 GCA_036124135.1 Planctomycetota bacterium
ATCGCTGCGCCGCATCACCGGGGGCATATGTCCCGCATTCACGATCGTCACTTCGTTGGTATGCGGATCAATGACTGTCATGATCATGGTCACGAAGCCTCGCTGTTGCGTTCGGCTGAACCGTTCGTTTAGCAGTCGCACGGCCCGATCCGGACGCGGTTCAACTGCCAGGGAAAATCTCATCTCTGCCGAGAACTTGGCCATCAGCAAGGCAGCCGCAACACCATGCCCGACGACATCCGCCACGATCACTGCAACACGGTCATTCGGCAGGGCCACGTAGTCATAGTAATCACCGCCCACATGATTGGCCGGCTGGTAATAGTCGTAAAACAAGTAGCCTGGAAGATCAGGCTGGTCATCCGGCAAAAAATCACGCTGAACTTCATGTGCCAGTTCCAGGTCACGCTGCACTTCTCGCTGGATCAGGGTTTCTTCATGCAAGTTTGCGTTATCGATGGCAATACCGGCCTGGGCAGCAACACTGACGAGAACCTCCAGGTCTTCACGTTTGAATTGTTTCTGTCGCTCAATCGTATCCACCTGGATGACCCCGATGACTTCCCCTTCACTGTCAAACAAGGGGGCACACATCATCGAACGAATACGAAAATCAGCAATACTCTGGCTGGCCTGGAACTGCTGGTCCGAAACGGCATCAGCCGACACCACGGCTTCTTTCAGTTCCATCACGCGATTAATAATTGTCCGACTGATCCGAATCGCCTCACTGGAATCCTCCCGTCGCGCCTTGGACCACCTCGGAACCAACACACCGCTGGCATCTCGCAAACCAATAAAAGCACGATCTGCCTGGACGAAAATCTTAAAGAGGCTATCGAGAACCGTGGGTAGCACGTTATCCAGCGAGATCGCTTTCCCCAGGGCCCGCATGATTTCCATCATGGCATGTAGCTTGACCTCCGGGCTGGCAATCAACTGCACCTGCCCATGATGGGAGGTCACTTCCAGTTTCGACATGATCGTCGAACCGCTGCCTTCATGACCATCCAGGAGTACGGGTACATTCCCGGTTCCCATATCGATCGTCTGCGAGACCTTCTCTGTTTGTCGAAAAACAAAGACAACATCGCAAACCGTAACGCGATCACCATCGCGTAAGCGCTGCTGACCGTCCTCCACCGGCTCGTCGTTCAGGTAGGTACGATTGCGGCTCTTCAGATCTTCCAGGTAGTAACCGCCATCCTGGGCGATAATCCTGGCATGCCGACGACTGACCGCATAATCCTCGATCTGGATCTCACACTCCGGAGCACGCCCGATCGTGGACGATACCACGTCCAACTCAAACGTCTGACCTGAAACAGGCCCGTTGTTAGCGGTCAAAAAAGCCATCAATTCATCCGACACGTATCAACGAACAAAACCACTACACGCAAAGGTAGCAACACGGCGATTCTAGTGTGATAGCAGGAAGATCGTCAACCAAACAAAAGATGGTTTTTGCCCCGGAGAGCCGCTGGTTGGAGAATCTTCGTATTCTGAAGAATGCCAACGACCTGAAACCCCAAATCGACCAGGCCTTTCCACAGCCTAAAGCCCCTCTCTCCCTCGAAAACCCGCCTCTCGCACCGTTGATCGTTTTCATCGAAACGGGTAGGATGCCAACAGATCAAAATGTCATTTTTTACATTTTAATCGATAGCCCGTGGTGTAATTGGTAGCACGAGAGATTCTGGTTCTCTTCGTCGGGGTTCGAGTCCCTGCGGGCTAATTGATGTCGCTTGATGCACTCCACGCCAGGAGCAGCCAACCTCTCATGTCTCCACGATTCACCGGTGGAACTACCGCAACAGACCCTGGCCTACGAATTCTCGTACGTGTCCTGCTGCTACTGGTCCTGGCCCTGCTATTAATGCAGTATTATTATTCCACTCGGAACCAGCCCGGGACGCTCGATCCCAATGCTCAACCACGTCGTATCACGGAACGTGGCGATCTGGCAACGGATGAAAAGGCCACGATCCAGCTTTTCCAGCAATCTTCGGGCTCAGTGGTCTATATCACAACTTCTTCCATAGGCCGAATGAACTTCAACCTAATGGAAATTCCCCGTGGAACAGGATCTGGATTTATCTGGGACGACCAGGGACACGTGGTAACCAACTTCCACGTGATTGAAGGAGCAAGCCGATTCAAGGTCACACTTGCTGACCAAACGACGCGTCGGGCCGTAATTGTCGGCGTCGCCCCGGATCGTGACCTGGCAGTACTGAAGCTCGACGGCTCCCTGTCCGATCTGAAAAAAATCAATCTTGGCACTTCCAACGATCTCATGGTTGGCCAAAAAGTACTGGCCATTGGCAATCCATTTGGCTTTGACCAAACGCTGACCACCGGTGTCATCAGTGCGCTTGGCCGTGAAATCAAGTCCCGCACAGGTCAACGGATCGAAGGTGTCATCCAGACCGATGCGGCGATTAATCCAGGAAACTCCGGTGGACCGCTCCTGGACAGTGCCGGACGGCTGATTGGTGTCAACACGGCCATTTTCAGCCCCTCGGGCGCCTTTTCTGGAATCGGTTTTGCAATCCCCGTAGATGAAGTCAACCGCGTGATTCCAGAGATCATCAAGCATGGACGCATTTTTCGCCCCGGTTTCGGAATTTCTATCCTCCCGGACAGCGTTGCTCGTGACCTGGAACTGGAAGGGGTGATCGTGCACCAGGTTGATCCCAACTCGGTCGCTTCCAACGCCGGGATCAAACCGCTGCGACGTGCCGATTCTGGCGCCCCGTTGTTCGACTTGATCGTCGAGATTGATGGCACATCCATCGCTGCCACCAACGACCTGCACAGCGTACTCTACAAGCATTCGGTGGGTGACGAGGTCACGCTCCAACTCATTCGAAACCCCAAATCCGAGCAACCGGAAAAACAAACGTTACAAATCCGCCTGCAGGCAATCGAATAATCGTGCCTCCAGGATGCCTTGCCGACTGCGCACTCCGGTTGTCGCGACAGGCAATTTGTCGTAGTCTGCCAACTACGTTCGCTTAACGACAGGACTTGTTTCACACACCGATGTGCTCCGGGTCATTTCAGACCTGCAGATCTTCGGCGTTAGACGTTTCCTGGCTCTCAGCGACATACAAGAACGGACACCGAATTCCCGGAGCGAGGACTGGCAAATACGATGGAGATGGAAAAACTCGTTTCACTCTGCAAACGTCGCGGATTCCTGTTTCAATCAAGCGAAATTTACGGAGGTTTCAACGGTTTCTGGGACTACGGGCCACTGGGTGTCGAACTCAAACGCAATGTCAAGAACGCCTGGTGGAGCGACATGGTGACCGGCCATGACGACCTCTCTGTCGCCGCGGGCGCACCAACCACCTATGAAATGACAGGACTGGATTGCACGATCATCATGCATCCCCAGGTCTGGAAATGCTCTGGCCACTACGACCTTTTCCATGACTTCATGGTCGACTGCCGTGAATCCCAGCGACGCTACCGACATGACCAGGTCCGGGGACGTTGGGTCCAAGCCAAGAACCAACGGATTTTTGTCGCCACCGTCTCGGAAACCTCCCAGGAACAAGAGGACGTACAACGACGGGCGCAGAAGTTTTTCAACCTGCGAGCCAAGAACATTGACCAACTGGAGTGGGATGGTGATTTCCAACCCCTGACCGAAATCTCGGACCTCGACCAGGTGCTGGGACCCGATGCCAAGTCCCTGGGCACCCTGACCGAACCACGCGAATTCAACTTGATGTTCAAAACGATCGTAGGGGCGCTTTCCGGAGAGGAAGGCACGGCCTTCCTGAGACCGGAAACCGCCCAGGGAATCTTCGTCAACTTCAAGAACGTCCTGGACAGTACCCGGGTGCGCGTCCCATTCGGTATTGCCCAGACCGGCAAGAGCTTTCGCAACGAAATCACGCCTCGCAACTTCACCTTCCGCTCACGCGAATTCGAACAGATGGAAATCGAATTTTTCTGCCATCCGGACGCCTCGGCCGAGTGGTATCGTTACTGGCGAGATCGACGCATGCGATGGTACACCGAACTGGGATTATCCGGTGAGCGACTACGATTACGAGAACATGATGCTGACGAGCTAAGCCACTATTCGACCGGTACTGCAGATATCGAATATGCGTTCCCGTTCCTGCCAGAGGGTGAATTTGGTGAACTGGAAGGAATTGCTCATCGAGGTGATTTCGACCTGCGTAGTCACATGGAAGGA
>JAZADA010000282.1:0-3616 GCA_036124135.1 Planctomycetota bacterium
AAGCGGCTATTTTTTCAGTCCAGGAGTCGATTCTTCAAGACCAGGCTTTTGGTGAAAAAATTATTAACGGAATCCCGGGAGATCGGTTGACCGTCCAGGGGGCGCTGCACCAGTTGATGCAGGAGTACACGACACTCTTTGCACAAACCGAGGACAGTTACCTGAAGGAACGTGTAAACGATGTCCGTGATGTGGTGATTCGCATCAGTTCGCATCTCAGTGATGTTTTGAAATCAGATTCCCCGGCACTCGAGGGACCGCTGGTCCTGGTGGCAGATGAACTTCTTCCTTCCCACGTGGTTGCCCTGGAAGATGCTGATGTGCGTGCCATCGTGACCCAGGCCGGGAGCCAGACCAGTCATGCCGCCATCCTGGCACGCAGCCGCGGTATTCCAGCAGTTTGTGGTGTCTCGCGAATCCTGGCCCAGGTGAACACGGGCGATACGGTCATCGTCGATGGCCGGGAAGGCCACGTGCTGGTGAAACCAGATGCAGAAACACGTAGCGCCTATGCCAAGCTGGAACGTGAGTTCATTGATCTCCAGGATCGACTGGCGACCAATCGTGATCAGCAAGCGATCTCGGCCGATGGGATCGAGTTGGAATTACTGGCCAATATCAACGGCCAGGAAGATGCCCGGATTGCGAAAGCAATGGGCGCCAGTGGTATTGGCCTGTTTCGTACCGAGTATCTTTACCTCGCACATCCAGACGTACCCGATGAAGAGGAACAATTACAGCATTACCAGCGTGTCATCGCCGAAAGCCCCGGGGACAAGATCACGATTCGTACTCTCGATATCGGTGGTGATAAAACGGTTCCCTACCTGGGGCATACCCACCAGGAAGCCAATCCGTTCCTGGGCTGGCGGAGCATTCGGCTTTCCTTTGAACACCCGGAGTTCTTTGCCAGCCAGTTGCGGGCCGTTTTTCGAGCCAGCATTTTGGCGGAAGAATCCGGTAAGGAACTACGGTTAATGTTTCCCATGATCACGACACTTGAGGAAATGCATCGTGTACGAGGGATGGTGCGACGCGCCCGGCAGGAATTGGTGGATGCCGGTGAGAAAGTCGGGAAGGTGTTGATCGGTATGATGCTTGAAGTACCGGCCGCCGCCGTCTCGATCGATTCAATCCTGCATGCCGTCGATTTTGTCTCGATTGGTTCCAATGACCTGATCCAGTACCTGATGGCGGCCGATCGTGATAATCCCAAGGTCAGCCACCTCTGCCAACCCTTGTCTCCACCTGTCCTGCGATTACTGGATAACGTGATTCGCATCTGTCGCGATCACAATACGCCCATTACTCTCTGTGGTGAAATGGCTGGACAACCACGTGCTTTCGTGTTGCTCTTTGCCATGGGGTTGCGCAGCTTCAGCATGAGTCCGGCGTTTATTCCCTCGATCAAGGAACTGGCCGGGCGTATTACAGCAGCCCAGGCAGAATCTATTCTCGAGCACGCGCTGAAACTGCGAACCACGACCAACGTGAAGCGTTTCATGGCAGCCAGGCTGCGGCAAATCGCCCCATCACTGGCCCTGATGGATACCAACTAACCACGTCGGTCACTTGGCGGCATCGATCACTTCTTGGATGCGACTCTTGGGATTCATGCCAACAAGTGTCTCCACGGGTTCACCGCCTTTGAACACCATCAACGTGGGGATGCTGGAAATACCCAGTTGCCCGGCAATTCCCTGGCTGTCATCGATGTTGACCTTACCCACCTTGATCACGCCAGCGTTTTCCTCGGCCAATTCGTCGATGAGTGGCGACAACTGTCGGCAGGGACCACACCAGGGTGCCCAGAAATCGACCAGTACCGGTGTCGTGGATTCCAGCACTTCCTGGGAAAAATTGTCGTCTGTAAAATCTTGTACGTTACTCATTATTTACGCTCCAGTGATATCTTGATGTTCGATAGGCAACCGACATGGTCGCCATAAAAAACAGTTTACTCATGCAGGAATCCCGAGAATTGTATCGCCCGTGATGACTATCTGTCAATTCAACGCACCGCCAACGTGATACAAATACGTGCAGAGTAGTTACAATGCCAGCGTGACGACCAAGAAAACTCGCTGTTTGCTCCAGAAGGAACCATTCACCATGACGTCTGCTGATTCCCTGGCCTGCTATCGTGTCCACCGTGAGTCCAGCGGAGAGATCCAGGCCGCCTGCATGGATTGTATGCCAGCTGATCTGCCGGAAGGTAATGTGCGAGTCCAGGTCCAGTGGTCCGCCTTGAATTACAAGGATGCCCTGGCTGCTACCGGGCACCCAGGGGTTGTGCGATCGTTCCCCCATGTTCCCGGGATCGATGCTGCAGGAGTCGTGATCGAGAGCCAGGATCCAAGATGGGATCCGGGAGCCGAGGTCGTGGTGACCGGATGTGACCTGGGTGCAGGTACCTGGGGAGGATGGGCACAGCAAATTCGTGTTCCTGGAGACTGGTTGATTGCCCGCCCGCAGGAATTATCACTACGAGATTGCATGATTTACGGAACAGCTGGTATGACTGCCGTGGCGTGTGTCGATGCCCTGCAACATCATGGTGTCGAACCGGACGGCGAAGGTGAGATCCTGGTAACGGGAGCCACGGGTGGTGTTGGTAGTATCGCCGTGATGCTGTTGAAAAAACTAGGCTACCAGGTCGTTGCCTTGACAGGAAAACCAGGCCAGGCTGCCTTGTTGCAGCAATGGGGTGCCGGACGTGTGCTGACACGAGAGGAATGGCAGGATGCGTCGGATAAGCCGTTGTTGCGGGGACAGTGGAGAGGTGGAATTGACGTTGCCGGGGGCGCGACGCTCAGCCAGGTCTTGAGAGAAACGGTGCCCCAGGGAACCGTGGCAGCGTGTGGCATGGTAGCCGGTGCCGATTTACCCGTGACCGTCTACCCGTTCATCTTGCGGGGAGTCACGCTGGCTGGAATTGATTCAGTAGGTACAGATCATGCGACCAAGTCGCGTTACTGGGATCTCCTGGCAGGTTCCTGGAAACTGGACTGGCCCCAGGAATACGTCCAGGAAGTTCCGTTGGCAGAGATGACCGGACAGGTCAAAAAGATGCTGGCTTCCGAGACGGTTGGCCGCATTCTCGTGCAAATTCCTGGCTAGGAACTGCACCTGCAGCGATCGGTTACCACTTCAAACCAAATTGCTCACCGCCGCTGGGCTTGTCCATGCCCCCCTTGAGCGGTTCTTGTCGCTGCGGGACGGTGCGTTCCCATGCCGGTGTATCATCCGCGGGACCCGACTTGTCCTTCTTGGCATTGGCTGGGGCATCCTGCAGGGCCTTCAGCGAAAGTGACATGCGCTGGGCATCTTCGTCAACGGATAGGATCTTGACCGTGACCTGGTCACCTTCATTGACGACGCTGCTGACCACGCTGACCCGGTGATGAGCCAGTTCACTGATATGGATCAAACCTTCGACACCCGTTGCTAACTTCACGAATGCACCGAAGTCGGCGACCCGGCTGACAGTACCCTCCACGCTCGTTCCAGTGGGAAACTTTTCGGCGGCACCGGTCCAGGGATGCTCCATGAGTGCACGATAGGAAAGCCCGATTTTCCCGGTTTGTGCATTAATTTTCTCGATTCGAACTCGAAC
>JAZADA010000283.1:0-11010 GCA_036124135.1 Planctomycetota bacterium
CGCTGAACGAGAACGCGCCACCACGCTGAAAACTGACTATGAACAGCGTATGACCAACGAGACCAAGAGTACACAGGATGCCACCCAGAAACTGACTGAGGTGCGTGGAGAAGTAACCTCCGAAATCCAGAAGTACGGCGAAGAGCGGAAGCGAATCAACGCGGAAAAAGAATCGCAGAAAGCAGCTTTCGCATCTAGCGTTTCCCAGTTGACATCGGCCAACCAAAAAGACAAGCAGGAAATCGTTGGTTTAACCAAGAAGGTCGACATGATGGCAGACACCCTGGCCGTCCGTCGCTCAAAGGACGAACGTCGATCAAAATCTTTTGAAATCCCGGATGGTCGCGTGACCCTCGTCAACGATCGAAAAGGGACCGTCTGGATTAACCTCGGGCTGGCTGACGGCCTGCGGGAACTGACCACGTTCGGCGTGTACGACTTCAAGGAAGATGGCGTCATGCGAAACGAAAAAGAAATCAAGGCACGCATCCAGGTCATCAAGGTTCTTGATCAACACCTGGCCGAAGCACGCATCACCGAAGACGAACTTCAAGATCCCATTCTTCCTGGCGATCAGATTCATTCCCCAGCATGGCAAGCCGGCACACGGATCCACTTTGCCCTGGCGGGTTTCTTTGACGTGAATGGTGACGGCAAGAGTGACCGAGAGACCATCCGTAACATGATTGCTTCAGTAGGTGGAATCATTGATGCCGAGGTGCATGATGACGGCAGCAAAACCGGCAAGATTACCGCCAGGACACGTTATGTGATCAAGTCTGACTATGAAAAACTCGGTGGTGCCAAGGGATACCATGACCTGATGAACGAGATCCAGTTTCACGATGTTGAGCAGATCTCGCTGGAATCGTTCCTCAATTATGTTGGCTGGAAACAAGAGACTTTATGGGTCACCCTGGGACGTGGCGCAGACAGCAAGAACTTTATCCGTGGACTTACCGAACGCGAAAAGCCTTCGACGCTTCCAAATGAGTCATTTCGTCAGCGTCAGCCGCTAAAAACACCTGGTCGAGGCGACGATGGCGCCTTCTAGGCAAAGATGATCTCACCGCAACCATAAACAGCTGATTTTCCAAAAACGGGATGCTTCTGCATCCCGTTTTTTCGTGGGTAGGTAAGTTCCCTGCGGTATTTCTGACCGCCAGGCCAAATCTATTGCTCCTTCCACCTTGATTTCCCGTCCCGGCACGGGGACACTGGAAGGACACCAATCACTGGTGTTTCATTGCACGACGACCTGCCTGGATTGAGCAAAGGACCACCCCTTCATGTCGATTCCCATGACATCTGCCGAAATTCTCGAGCGGGAGTTTTTCGAGATCCGCGCCAAGATCCTGGAAATTGCCGCTGCCTTCGATCGGTTGGATCGAGCCCCTGGCAATGTTTCCGACGACTCGCGATTAAAACTCGTGGAAGAAGCGTTACATGTCCTTCAACAGGTCGACCGGGAAGACCGCGCAGAGCAGGTCCAGTTGATTTTCTCCCGCGAATATAACGACCAGTGGCAGGCAGAATTTGGAATCTCCAGCAAGGACGCTGCTGCACCCAGCAATGGATAAACTCTCACCGGCAAGAAAGTAGCTTCAACGATGTATTATTTCGATCCACACATCCACATGGTTTCTCGCACCACGGATGATTATGAAACGCTCGCCAAGATGGGTTGTGTCGCCCTTAGCGAACCGGCTTTCTGGGCAGGGTTCGACCGTGGCAGCGTTGAAAGCTTTCGGGACTACTTCCGCCAACTGACGGACTTCGAACCGCAGCGAGCGGCACAATATGGGATCCAGCACTTCACCTGGCTCTGCATCAATGCCAAGGAAGCTGAGAACGTTTCCCTGTCACGAGAAGTGATCGCAATGATCCCCGAATTCCTCGACTGCCCAGGCGTCCTCGGGATCGGGGAAATCGGGCTCAACAAGAACACTCCCAACGAGTGCACGATTTTCCAGGAACATCTCGACCTGGCCATCGAACACGATCAACAAATCCTGATCCATACACCTCACCTGACGGACAAGTACCAGGGGACACGAATGATCCTCGACATGCTTTGTAGCTATTCGCAGATTGATCATAGTCGTGTGCTGGTCGACCACGTGGAAGAACATACCGTACGGCACGTCCTGGACCAGGGATTCTGGGCCGGCATGACACTTTACCCCGTCACGAAATGTACTCCTCAACGGGCAGCAGATATCGTGGAAATGTGCGGCCCCGATAAGCTCCTGGTAAACTCGGCCGGCGACTGGGGGCCTTCCAAGCCCACCGCCGTCCCTGACTTCATCCTGGAGATGAAACGTCGCGGCCATCCGGAAAGCCTGATCCAAAAAGTGGTCTACGAAAACCCGCTGGAATTCTTCAGCCAAAGCAAGGGCTTTGAATTCACCCCCCCGGGAACGCCGGCCGCAACCCGCTGAGCCGCCAGAATCAAGACCCCGAGGCAGAGGTCCCGGTAGCGTCCAGCAGCAACTGGGCCAGGTCGATATCTCGTAACTTCTGGCTACCGAGAACACCCTCTCGCGACGACAGTACCACGCCTACCTGCTCGGCACTGACCACCGGGGCACCGTGAGACCCTTGCACAAGACTGGCATCCAGGGGAACCCCTTTGGTCGCTGGATCCCAGAACAACTCAACCGGGTCATATCCAGGCTTGCGATGAATATCAACGGTTCTTGCGTAGGATGGTGCCTGGTCATCATCAAGCCACCAGTAATACGCCTGCCAACTATTGGAGTCCGAAACCAGGACAACCTCGCCACTGCGTTCGTGATCCATCGCATACTTGCTCCGCTCATCACCCACCAGTACTTCAGCAATACCCGGCAGATCCTGGAAGCAATCTCGCACACGTTCACACAACTGGGAATCTGCATCCCGCACGAAAACGTGAGAAAACTGGTGATCCACCAGTGCCCAGGCATCACTTTGCTGGAAATCCAGCTGCTCTCCTTCTGGCGTCGAACTGACCTGTAATAAACCTGCCTGCCTGAGTTCACGGTTCGGATAGCTCACGTGATCCACCGCAGTAATCACGTATTCACTCGCCGCCACCCAGGTCAATTCCTGGGCTTCGTAGGCCCGTGTAAATCCCTCTACCAGTTGACCCAACACCTCATCCAGTTCGACTACCGCCTGGCGTGCTGACTCGCTATCGGGGCCTGCTTTCTGCGCTGCATAATCCAGTTGAGGTAGGTAAAGAAAAAAGAAACCGGGCTGGAACTGGCCCGCAGCCACGGCGGCTGATTTGACGATCCAGTCAGTCGAGGCAATCCCAGCCAGGGGTCCCCAGAAATTTTTCAACGGAAAGTGGCCCAACTCTTCCAGCAATTCTCCATACAGTTCCTGGGGCTTCGTGTAACACCAGAGCGACTCAGATCCGTCAGGATTGTGGACCGGCGCCGGCATGCAGATATAATCGGCACCACACCCCTTACTCAGCATCGGAAACCAGACCGCGGAACTGTAACCAGGCTGCTCGTCCCGCAGCCTATCCCAGATTTGCGGAGCATTGATCTTCTCGTTCCAGGCTGTCCACATTTCTACCTGCTGCTGTTCACGCCAGTAAAAACCGTTGGCAATCACGCCATGTTCCGATGGTAATTTGCCCGTCAGCATATTCGCCTGGACTGGCCAGGTTACAGCCGGAAAACTAGCCACCAACTCGGACTGTTCACCTGCCGCCATCAGGCGGCACAGATTCGGCATCTGTTCAAGGTCTGCCGCACGCAAACCTGGGATCGATAAAAAAACAACCGCACCACTCATGCCAGCTCTCCATCCCTTCTTCAAAATCCGAATTGTTTATCCCGGGCGCGTACTCGGCGCCCGGTACCTATCAGGTCGAGCGAAACCAACGGCCCAGCACAAACATCGGCACCAGCAACGCCAGCACGACCACCGCACTCTTTAATCCAGCGACACTGGCTGCCACCGCGGCATCCAGCACGATTAACGACTGCAGGCAGTGTTTCACTGCCATCTGGACGCGCGCCGGTATCGGTTCACATACCGCCAGGAAGCAACGATAGATAATTGTCGCTCCCAGCAGCATTAGCAATAGGAAGACAATGTTTGGAGGCATTTCCAACTCGGCTCTCCCGGCATCTGTCATCACGACAGGAAACCAGGCCAACATCAAAAGGCCCCCGGTCATCACCAGCACCGCGGCCGCCAGTTGCCAACGACTACTGACCCGCGCCTCGGTCCGCGCAAACCAGGTCACCCCGGCAATGTAACATCCAAACCCACCCGCAATCATCCACTCGTGGGCCAGGTAGCCACCAACCTGGGCATCCGGAACCACCATCACCGCACAGCTCATGCCCAGTAACACGTTCAAGAATCGGCAGGCCCCCATGACCCACGATGCCACTGGTGTTTTTTTCAGGATGCCGTCATAAAGCAGGACACACAGCGCCAGGATAAATGCCACGCAGCCGCCGCGCCAGGCCATCGCACCGGCAGGAACCCAGACCCCGCTCACGGCAGCAGCGACCACACCAACCACCAGCAACAGGTACCCGACTCGACTGGCCTGGCCCAATGAGATCTCACCGGCCGGAAGTGGACGTGTCGGCCGCTCCACGCGATCAATCTCAATATCGTAAACATCATTTAAAACCATTCCGGCGGTATAAATACACGCCGAGGCAATGAGCAGGAAAACCAACGGCTGCAGGGGAGTAAATCCCTGGTGAACGACCAGGAATCCCATCAGGATATCTGCCCAGGCGGTAAACAGGTTCGGAATACGAAACAACCGCAGGTAGGCAGCCGTACGCGAGGAACCAGTCAAATGAACTACGGACTCGCTGCTCATGGTTTCTTCAAGCCTTCCTTTTCGATCAGCTACTAGCACTACGATAACTGAGCAGGGCCCGGCGGAAAATCCGTCGGGATACGTAAAGACTCATCAACGTTGCCAACAGGGCAAAGCCTGCCAACCACCACTCCCAATCCTGACGCGGTTGCAGCGGCTGAGCCAGCAACCGAGCAGGCACATTAACGACCACCAGGACTGGAATAACGAACGTAAAAACACCCCATAGAATCCAGCCCCAACTGTGCTGATAAATCTCCATCGGATACCTGGAAAAATTGGTGATATAAAACCAGAAATTATAGAGCGACTGGTTTCGGCCCAGCCAAATACTTGTGGCTGCGAGGGCAATCATTACGCTGTAAAGAATGGCTGTTCCACACACCAGGTAAAAGGGGTATAGCACGAACATGATCGGTTCCAGGTGCCATGGCTGTTCGGTTCGCGTTGTCAGATGTACGAGACTAACGATCAGCAGCACGCACCCCAATACGAAATTTGATAGTGCGGCCCATTCCATCTTCTGAAAGGATATCAGGAACTGGGTATCAATCGGTTTCACCAGCGCAAAATCAAGATTCCCGGTCCGGATTAACTCGCTGAACTCCTGGGCATTCGGCATGAAGAACGTCTGCACCATGCTGTTAATCAGCCAGGTAGTCCCCAGGAAAACAAAGAATTCGTATTGCTGCCAACCCGTGTTGACCCCGATCGCATCCGTGTGCTGAAACACGATGATATAAAAACCGATGTTCATCAATGTCCAGGATGTCGATGAAACACACTGCACGAAAAAGTTTGCCCGGAAAGTCATCTCGCGGATCAGGCTGTTGCGAGCAAATGTCTGGAACACTCGCAGGTAAGATGGATTTTCTCGCATGCCTTAACCCCCGTACGCGCTGTACTGTTTCACACCGTACGAATACATCAGACGTGAAAGGATCATAAACGTTACCAACCAACAAACTTCCACCTTCAGGCCCCAGATGATCTCGGCAGGCTCCAGCTGTCCCAGCAGCACAGCCGCTGGAAAATAGGCCAGGTACTTCAGTGGAAAAAGATCCACGATTGTGGCAGCCCATTCCGGCAACATATCCAGTGGAAACATGTGACCGGACAAGAAGAAATTCAACAGCATGTAAACAAACAGCAGGGAGGTCACCTCGAGGAACCAGAAACCGATCAGCCCGATGCACATCTCGAGAAAAAAACCGAGCAGGAATCCCATCAGCAGCGTGGAAATATAAATCAAGAGAATGTCGAGGGAACTCCAACCCTGCGCGGTCAAGACATCGGGTGGCCAACCGGCGAAGAAACCTCGGCAAAGGTAAAACACGAGGGCAAACGGAAAAAAAGCAACGGTGTAATAAGTCAGCTTGTGCGCGATACGATTTAAGAACATGAAACCAATCAAATCCACCGGCTGAACCAGGAACTTCTTGATCTCACCACTGCGAATCTGCGCAGCAACACCCGAAGCCAGGCCAGGCATGCTCGAGAAAGCACGGCTCATCATCGTCAACAGGTAGTACGCCACCATGTTGCTATAGGTGTAACCTGCCACACGACCGCTTCCCACGGACTCAAAAACCGCTGCCCACAAAAATATCTGGGTAATGATCGGCAGGAAACGCATCAACGTACCGAGCGCAAAATCAGCGCGGTATACCAATCGTTCTTCCAGTCCAATGCGGAAGATCGTCCACCAGGTTGCTGCGCGTACGTACATCGCTCACGACACTCCGGAGGAATCATCCATCTTATTTGCGGACGTACTATCCATGGTTATCTTTGAGAAAAAAGCGGCAATCAGTTCTTCCAGCGGAGGATCTTCAACCGCGATATCGTCAATCGAACAGGCTTCCAGCATTGCGCTGATTGCCTGGGCCACCTGGTTGCGTGATATCCGCAACTGCACACGCGGATAATCACTACTGACAACCTCTCCAAAACGCGACAGATCTCGTCCTGGTTGATCATCGGCTAGTTGAAGCGTGACCAGCTTGTGCTGGCTAAACTGGTCAATGATCCCGGCCAGCGACCCATCGTATTTTAATTCACCCTGGGCAATGATCACCACTCGCTGGCAAAGCGCAACCACGTCCTTCATATAATGGCTCGTCAGCAATATCGTGATCCCACGTTTCTCCTGGTAATACTTCAAGAATTGCTGGATGTTGTGCTGGGCAATGACATCCAGGCCAATCGTCGGTTCGTCCAGGAAGAGGACCTCCGGCGAATGCAGCAGAGCTGCAATCAACTCCATCTTCATACGTTCGCCCAGTGACAACTCGCGAACCGGTTGCTGGACCAGGTCTCGAATGCCCAGCAAGTCTGCCAGTTCGTCGAAATTGTGTTGGAATTCGTCAGCTGGAATCCGGTAAATCTGCTGGTGCAGCCGAAACGATTCCTGGGCAGGCAAGTCCCACCAGAGCTGGTTTTTTTGTCCCATCACCAGGGCAAACCGTCGCCGGTAATCATTTTCTCGCTTCCAGGGAACATGCCCCATGACCCGCGCGGTACCCAGGGTCGGATTGATCACTCCCGACAACAGTTTCAGCGTCGTCGTCTTGCCCGCACCGTTGGGACCCAGGAAAGCAACAAATTCACCAGCTTCCACTTCCAGATCTAGTCCCCGCACGGCTTCCACCGTACGGTACTCACGCCGGAACAACCCCTTCACCGAAGCCACCAATCCTTCTTTCTTTCGGTAAACCCGATAGGATTTGGCGAGTCCTTCGATTTCAATGATTGCCATAGCGGGCCGATTATCAATGGGTGAGTTGAAAGCAACTACGTAAAGGCTGCAACTTAGCTCAATGAGCCGTTTCCTCAAAGCACCCTCTGGCAAACTGGAGAACCTGCCAACAGTCTGCGTTGTCCCTCAAGAGGCCTTTGGCTATAATCCCCGGCATACCTCGTGGTAAGCACGTAAATCACTGGCACCTAACAAGTTTGCGTATGTCTTCGGATACCCCACGGCAGACTGCTGCGCCTGCCCCAGCTTGGAAAGTGGGCCTCGGCCACGACACCCATCGGCTCGTGGCAGGTGGGCCATTGACCCTGGGCGGGCTGCAAATCGAACATACCCATCGTACCGACGGGCATAGCGATGCTGACGTCCTGCTGCACGCTATGACGGATGCCCTGCTGGGGGCCGCCGGACTGGGAGATATTGGCCAGTTGTTTCCCAACACGGATGAAAGCAACCGTAACCGTGACTCCGGAGAAATGTTGCAACTGGCCTACCAGCAGGTACAGCAGGCAGGCTATGGCATCGTCAACATGGACTCCATCGTTTTTGCCGAGGCACCTGCGATTGGCCCTCACCGGGAGGCCATTTCCAGTCGAGTTGGTGAATTACTTGGCGTGCCGGCCGACTGCATTTCTATCAAGGCAAAAACGGGCGAAGGGGTCGGTCCGGTAGGAACTCGGGAAGTCATTGCTGCCCAGTGTGTCGCCTTGCTCCAGCGTCAGCAAGAATAAGGAAACCATCTTGATCTGCTCACGTAATATCCTCCAGGCCTCAACCTAACGTCCTTAATCCGGAACAACGGACCGTCATGACCATTCGCGTTTACAACACGCTCACCAAGTCAAAAGAGCCGTTCAAGCCGCTGCAACCAGGCCAGGTAGGAATCTACCTGTGTGGCCCGACGGTCTACAAGCCAAGTCATATTGGCCACATGGTAGGCCCTGTCATTTTCGATACCGTCAAACGCTACCTGGCCTACAACGGCTATGACGTCACCTGGGTCGTCAATATCACCGACGTGGATGACAAGCTGATTGCCGAATCACTGCGTCGCGAGATCTCCATGGCCGAGGTCGCTGATGAGATGACCAAGGATTACCTGGAAAACCTGCAAGCGTTGAACGTCAGTCAAATCGACGCCATGCCAAAAGCCACCGATCATATCACTGAAATCATCGGTTTCATCGAAGACCTGATTGCAAAAGATTTTGCCTATGCGGTCGACGGAGATGTGTTCTTCGAGGTTGCGCAGAACACCGATTATGGAAAGCTCAGTAATCGTACCGCGGACAGCCAACAAGGTGGTGGAGGAGAAGCATCTGGCAAGAAACGTTCGCCCAGTGACTTTGCCCTCTGGAAATCCGCGAAACCGGAAGAACCCAGCTGGGAAAGTCCCTGGGGTGCCGGGAGACCTGGCTGGCACATCGAATGTTCTGCCATGAGCCACAAGATACTGGGAAGAACCTTTGATATCCACGGCGGTGGCCTGGACCTGGTCTTTCCCCACCACGAAAATGAACTGGCCCAGAGCGAGTGTTGCCATGGACAACCGATGGTGACTTACTGGATGCACAATGGCTTGATGCGTGCCGCAGAGGCCGGCAAGTTGGGTGGACGTGGTGAACGCGCCCAAGAAGCGGGCGAGACGGAAAATCAGCCAGATGCCTTGAAAATCAGTCGCTCAGAAGGCGCAGGAGGCCTGGCCGAATTAATTGCTCGGCAAGGTGGTGAGCGAATTCGCTTCTTCTTGTTGCGCACGCACTACCGTAGCACGATCATCTTCAGCGAGGAGGGTATCGAGGAAGCCGGTACCGCATTGGAAAGTTTCTCCCGGCTTTTTGAACGGTTCGAACGACTCACCGGCATCGATTTCTATCATCTCGAGCCAATTACCAAACGAGCCGACGGAGCGATTGAATCGAGCGGCGACCCCTGGCTCAAAGAGATCGCCCAACTGAGAGATAGCTTCCTGGCCAAGATGGATGACGACTTCAATACCGGGGCTGCCTGCAGCGACCTGTTCGAACTCGTACGCGAACTGAATAAATTTGCCGACCAGCAACACCTGGACGATCCCCAGCAACGTGATGAAACCGGCCTGGCTTCCTTCACGCAAGGTATGACCACACTGCGAGAACTCGCCTCCCTTCTCGGGCTCTTCTGGCAACGACCGTCAGCAACAGCAACCGGTGACGACCAACTCGTCGGGCAACTCATGGAATTATTTATCCAGTTACGAAAGGATTGCCGGGACAACAAGGACTTTACCACGGCTGACAGCATACGAGATGGATTAACTGCCATGGGGATTACCCTTGAAGACCGCCCTGACGGAACACTTTGGCGAGTCGATTCCTGAGGTGCATCCAGCCTGGCAACCGGGGAAAGTAAAACTGCCCGCGGAATGGAAAATCGTCATGAATACACCTGCTCCATCACCGTCCATACTGGGAATCGATCCAGGCCTGAACATCACCGGGTACGGGGTGCTGCAGGATTCGGGACAAGGGCTACACATCGTAGAAGCGGGTGTGGTCCGGACAAAACGTACCGATCTTCCCCAGCGTATCAACACGATTTATGACGGTATCCGCGACGTCATCGAATCCTTGCAACCAGGCTGCATCGCCATCGAGGAACTTTACTCCCACTACGCTCATCCGAAAACGGCCATCCTGATGGGCCATGCTCGCGGGGCCATCTGCCTGGCAGCTGCCCAGGCAGAAATTCCCGTTTACCATTATGCTGCCACACAAATCAAGAAAATCCTGACCGGCAACGGCCATGCCTCCAAGACGCAAATGCAGATGGCCATCTGTCATGAATTCAAGCTCCCCGAACCCCCGTCACCACCTGATGTTGCCGATGCATTGGCCATTGCACTCTGCCATTTTTACCAGGCACGAACCAGCACGGTGCTCTAGCAGGTGGGATGACGATACTCGTGAACCTGACCTTTCAGACAAGGAATGATCTCCGGTGATTACTAATATCAGTGGCACGCTCACACACCTCGAAGAAGATCGGGCAATCCTGCAAGTCGGTCCGTTGGCCTACGAGATCCTGATTCCCGAATTTGTACGTCGCCAACTCCAGGCGAATCTCGGCGAGGAAATCAGCCTGCATACAATTTTCTACCTCGACGGCAATCCGAACCAGGGACGTCTGTCACCACGACTGGTTGGCTTCCAGGGACACGTGGAACGTGAATTCTTCGAGTTATTCTGCAGTGTCGACGGCGTCGGCGCCAAGAAAGCACTGCGTGCGATGGTCCGCCCTGTGAAGGACGTCGCCACGCTGATCGAAGACCAGGACGTCAAGGGGCTCTCCGCATTACCAGGTATCGGACCTGCTACCAGCGAGAGAATTATCGCAAAACTGCGACGCAAGATGCCTAAATTTGCCCTGA
>JAZADA010000284.1:0-2205 GCA_036124135.1 Planctomycetota bacterium
AAACTGGCAACCAGGCCAGCTAACAAGCAGGAGCGATTCATGGTGTTCCCTCGGATGCGCCGCCGGAAAAGCCGCCAGCGAGTGATAAAACAGATCTCGTCGCTACAGAATACGTGCTGACCGTTCGACCTACAACATCTGGCTCCTGATTTGCTATGATGGAACCAATTCAGCCCATCTCCCGGTCCTTGCTTTCAACGCCTGAACCTCATGAACCGACTGCTCGCCACAAGCGTGTCCCTGCTGGTCGCCACGACGCTCACCGGTAACCCTGTGCGAGCCGACTGGCCCCAGTTCCGCGGCCCCAACAGCAGCGGCGTCGCCACCGGAGCGGCTGTCCCGACTGAATTTGGCCCAGGCAAGAATGAACTCTGGAGCGTCCCGGTTCCAGCCGGGCATTCCTCTCCGGTGATTTCCGGGGACTCGATTTTCCTGACCACCTTTGACCGACAGGCCAGCCAGGTATCCGTCGTCTGCCTGGACCGGCAGACTGGAAAAACACGCTGGCAGCGAATCGTCCATCGCGGCCGGATGGAAAAAGGACATCCCTCCTTCAACCCGGCCAGCAGTACTCCGGCCACCGATGGCCAGCGGGTCGTGGCCTACTTCGGATCTTTTGGACTGGTCTGTTTCGATAAGACTGGCAAGAAACTCTGGGAAATCAAGATGCCGGTCACCAGGTCCTTTGGTGGCAATGCCACTTCTCCTGCGATTGTTGGCGACCGCGTGATTCTCTACCGCGGCAATTACATCGATCATTTGCTGCTGGCGGTCGACAAGCAGACCGGCAAAGAGCTCTGGAAAATACGGCAAGATGAGCCGATCAACGGTGAAATGGCCTGTACCGCCTGCCCCATCGTGGCCGGTGACAAGCTGATTACACACACCGCCCGATCCCTGCAGGCAATCGACATTGCCAGCGGCAAGCAGGTCTGGGTTGTCAAGGCAAACACGACGGCTACCAGCACCCCCGTGCTGGCCGGGAACGAAGTGATCGTGGCCGCCTGGAACAAGATGGGGGAACCGGCCCTGCGCCCTGCTTTTCCAACTTTCGAGGCACTCGTCAAAAAGCACGACAAGGATGGTGATCAGCTGATTAGTCGCGACGAATTTCCGAAACTGTGGATATTCCACCGCCCGGACGGGGCCGACGCGCCCATGAACGGCGGCACGGTCAGATTTGAACGCGTTGACAAAAACCGGGATCGTGAGATTGCTGCCGGGGAATGGTCTTCGCAGGTCCGGGACCTGGACAAGTACCGGGCTCGCTACGCCTCGCACGGTTTACTGGCCATTCCGCTGGCCAGCAAGGGCCTGGTTGCCGGCGACAGGGTCCGCACGCTGGAAACCCAGGGCATTCCAGAAGTTCCCTCCCCCTTGTACCACGACGGCTACATTTACTTCGTGAAGAACGGCGGTGTCCTCACCTGCCTGGACCTGGAAACCGGAAAACGCGTCTACCGCATACGTGCCAAGGGGACCGGTACTTACTACGCTTCGCCACTGATTGCCGATGGCAAACTGTTTACCACCTCCGGTGCGGGACGAATCACCGTCTTAAGCCTGGGACCGAAACCCCGGACCCTGGCTGCCAACGACATGGGCGAGGACGTCTATGCGACCCCCGCCATCACCGCTGGCACCATCTACGTACGAACCCATAAACGACTGTTTGCTTTCGGCTTGAAAAAGTGATCCACCACCCTCCCCGGGCCAGATTACGTTACGCATCAACAGTCATTTCTGATAAAATAGAAACGTCCCTGACGTTCCAGTCCTGTCGGTCGTTTTCAACTGCCATCCATGCGAAATTTCAAATCGATCATCGCCCTGGCTACTCTCACCCTGACCACCTCGGTGCTGCAGGCCGCCAATCCGAAACTTGAGTTCTTCGAGAAACAGATCCGGCCACTGCTCGTCAATCACTGTTACGAGTGTCATGGTCCGGAAGAAGCGTCCGGAAAACTACGACTGGACAGCAAGGCGGGCTGGATCCGTGGCGGCGAGCGGGGACCTGCCATCGTGCCAGGTGATCCATCGGCCAGCCTGCTCATGCGCGCCGTGAAACACCAGGACACAAAACTTCGCATGCCGCCTCCGGATGCCGAGAAACAATTGACCGCCAGGCAAATCAGGAACCTGGAAACCTGGATCCGCCAGGGAGCAACCGATCCACGCCAGGGAGAAGTCGTCACCACGGCAATC
>JAZADA010000285.1:0-5580 GCA_036124135.1 Planctomycetota bacterium
TTCCGTGTTGCCATTGAGAACACTGGCTGCGGAAATGCCATCCGTGTGTGAATAGCCGCCGCTGACCGAGTAATAGCTGGCCTGGTCTCCACCGCTGATGGATAGCGAGGTACGTGCCGTGCCGAAACTGCCCCCCATTCCACTGGCGCGAATCGAAGGAGGGCCCTCGCCACGCTTGGTAATGATATTGATTACGCCGCCCAGGGCATCGCTGCCGTACAGGATACTCTGGGGGCCGCGGAGGATCTCGATGCGCTCAATGTTGTCTGCCGATAGTGAGGAAAAATCAAATCCACGGTTCGGATGGCTGGGGTCATTGATAGGAATCCCATCCATCAGCACCTTCGTGTGCTGGGAGTTGGCACCTCGCAGGAAAATGGATGTGGCTCCACCTGATCCTCCGGAGCGTATTACATCCAGTCCCAGCTTTCCTCGTAATACCTCGGCAACACTCGATTGCCGCGTCCGAGTGATCTCGGCCTCATTGATGACCGTGTAGGAACTGCCGACCTGAGTTGCATCCGTTTCAGATCGATTGGGTGTCAACAAGGTTCCTGTGCTGAGTGGATTGGCGGGAAATGGACTGGGACGTCCTGGTACCACGGTTTCCGGTAATTCCACGATGGGCGGTTCATCCTGGCACCAACCGACAGAAACCGGTATGCCGCTGAAGGCAACGAACAGGATGCACATGGCTTGTATCGTCCCGGCATGCCAGGAGGCAAGTCTCGATGTGTCTTGGAATCGCTGCAAGGGACTGTTTCCGGGATAAGTTTTCGTGCAACCGTAGAGAAAGACAGGTCGTTAGTCTTGTACATCGACCTGCTGAAGATCAGGAGGTTTCTCGGATTGGTTTGAAGCGGAAGGTTTGCATAATTTACCTAGCTTAGAGCCGTCAAACGTGAACTTTGCTAGCAGTCGGGGACAGGCCCCCTTTGCGGTACCCTTGCCTCCTGTCTGTCGGTCGGTTTTACTGCAAGAGTTGGTTTGCGTTTCACCCACCTGAATGACTTAACGAAACACCATGACGCACTTGTATTTTGACTATAATGCGACGACCCCGATCGCTCCGCAGGTCCACCAGGCAATGGAGCCGTTTTTGACCCAGCATCACGGGAATCCCTCCAGTAGCCACGGGCCCGGTCGTTTGTGCCAGGAGGCGGTTCAACGTGCTCGTGAGCAGGTCGCTTGCTTGCTAGGATCCCAAGCTGACGAAATTGTTTTTACCTCGGGAGGCACCGAGAGTAATAACCAGGCGCTCAAGGGAGTTTTCTGTCGTGAAAATCCCGGTGGATCCGGGCACCTGGTGATTTCTTCATTAGAGCATCCGGCGATCGTGGCCCCAGCCAACTACCTGGAGCGTTGTGGTTGCGAGGTAAGTGTCGTGGGTTGTGACTCACAGGGGGTCGTTTCACCATCGGAAGTGGAGGCATCGTTGCGCCCCGACACGCGTCTGGTGAGTGTGATGCATGCCAATAACGAGATTGGAACGATCCAGCCTATTGCTGAAATTGCTGAGATCTGTCGGGCTCACGGTGTACTCCTGCACACGGATGCGGCACAGAGCATGGGGAAAATATCGACCCAGGTAAATGAACTGGGAGTCGACTTGTTGACCATTGCGGGACACAAGCTTTACGCTCCCAAGGGGGTGGGGGCATTATACGTGCGTAGTGGAGTGGAGTTGGAACCGTTCATGCATGGAGCCAGCCACGAGTTTGGCAGGCGTGCGGGTACTGAAAATGTTCCCTACCTGGTGGGACTGGGGCAGGCCGCTGAGTTAGCCCGTGATGGGCTGGCGGGGATGCAGGATCGGGTGGGGCCGTTGCGTGATAAACTAAGAGAGTTACTGGTTGCCGGCGTGGGGGCAGGATTAACCTGTAACGGGTCGGAGGTGCCCTGTTTGCCGAATACTCTCAGCGTGAATTTTCCCGGAGTCACGGGCGGGGAATTGCTGGAACGGGTGCCCCAGTTGTGTGCTTCGACCGGTGCTGCCTGTCACAGCGGTGAGACGACGCTATCGAGCACCCTGGCTGCCATCGGCTTACCGCCAGAAACGGCTCGTGGCACGGTACGCTTGAGCCTGGGGCGTTCTACCAGCCAGCAAGATGTGGAACAGGCTGCCACCTGGTTGTTGGCCGCCTGGCAGGAGCTGCGTTAATCGCGAACGTTGATATCGAGCAGGGTTCAGCCAGAGAGGATTGAGCGAAAGGGATGCAGGTGAATCGACAGAGTACAGGAGTTCCTGGATTGGATGAGTTACTTGGTGGTGGATTTCTACCAGGGACGCTGACGGTGGTGGTTGGTGCCACGGGCATTGGCAAGACGCAACTGGGGCTCCAGTATGCCCAGGCGGGCCTGGCTGCCGAGGATCATGCCGGTATTATCCTGGACCTGGGGGCCCGTGGTGATTCGCAGAACCACGTCGATTATGCCCAGCGCATGCATTCCCGCGTGCTGGCAGCGACTCCCGCCCAGGAGCCAAAGGATTGGAATGAGTTATTTAGCCCGGAGCGAAATCACGGAGATTATCTGCACGTTTTCGATTACCAGGGGCGCCGTGTAACCCGCCAGGATCTGCAATGGGAAGAGTGGCACGAATGGCAAGCGGAATTGAATCACAAGTTACGTCGTACGATCACGTTCCTGTACGGAAATTTTGTCCGGGGGGTCCGGCGGCTGGTGGTCGACGGGGTGGAGCCGGTGGGTCGACCTAATGACTCGATCCAGCTGAACCTGTTTGAGTATGTTTACCACCAGGTGGTTCGTAAGGAGGCCGAGTGGGTAGCTCGCGACCTGTTTCGCCAGCGTTACCGAGAGCTTTCAGAGCAGGTAAGTCATCATGCTTATGATTCGCAGGCCCTGGGTAGCCTGTTGCTCTACACGTCTCATGAGTCGATGTTGCACGAGATGATAGAACGTCCGCTGGATGAAGGGGATGCCCTGTCCAATGCCAACACGTTGATTTACATGGGCAAGGTGCGCGAAGGAAATCGTATGGGGCGGGCGCTCTACGTGGCCAAGCACCGTGGCAGTGCCTGCAGCGATGACATCATTCCCTACGAGATCAACGACGCGGGACTTCAGATTCAGTCCGGGTGATCGTCCTCGAGACCCGCAACGCTCTATCCGTTGGCCTGGATCATGTGGGCCTTGGCCATGGCATCTTCAGCCATCTGGATGTACTGCTGGTTCTGGGTGCCAGCAAAGGCTCGTTGATAGGTCACGCTCATGGCGGTGTAATTGAAGGCTTCGTTGGGTTCCAACTCGCAGGCCTTTTCCCCGTGTCGTACCGCTTCCTCGTGCTTGTTAACGCGTCCGTAGACCACGGCTAGCGTGAGGTGTGCGAGTACGAAGTTGTCATCCTGTTCGAGGATTTCATGCAGCTTGGTAATCGACTCATCGAGGTTGCCAGCATCCTTGAGTTTTTCGGCTTCGTCATACAGCGTGTGAAGATCACTCATGTGTAGGTTCCTGTCGGAAAATGTTCATTCGTTGCGGCAGCGTGGCGTTACCAACCGGGTTAACTTAGAGCGGCCTGGGCAGCGGCAAGTCGCGCGATGGGAACTCGGAATGGCGAGCAACTGACATAGTTGAGCCCCACCTGGTGGCAGAAACTGATGGAAGCCGGATCGCCGCCATGTTCACCACAGATACCGACCTTGAGGCCCTTCTTGGTGGCTCGTCCCTTCTGGACTCCCATGGCGACCAGTTGGCCGACTCCCGTGGTATCCAGTGACTGGAAAGGATCACCTGGCAGGATTTCTGTTTTCAGGTAGTCCGGCAGGAAGGTATTGATGTCATCGCGACTGTACCCGAAGGTCATTTGGGTCAGGTCATTGGTACCGAAGCTGAAGAAATCGGCGTGTTCAGCTACTTCATCTGCGGTTAAGGCAGCACGTGGAATCTCGATCATGGTTCCGATCAGGATATCCAGGGCCCGCGTGTATTTCTTCTTTTCCTTAACCTGGGCGACGACTTGTTCAGCGCGTTCACGCAATAAGCGGAGTTCGTTGGCCGTACCGACCAGTGGAATCATGATTTCCGCTTTCGCATTGACTTGTTTTTTCTTGCAATGAATCACGGCCTCCACGATCGCCGTCACTTGCATGTCCAGGATTTCCGGGTACGTCACACTGAGTCGGCAACCACGGTGTCCGAGCATGGGATTGGCTTCATGGAGTTGGTCAACCCGTGTCTTAACGACGGCCGGCTTGATGCCCATGTGTTTTGCCAGTTCCTGTTGACTCTTGGTGTCATGGGGTACGAATTCGTGCAACGGTGGATCCAGCAGTCGAATCGTGACAGGCAGCCCTTTCATTGCGGTGAAAATGCCGATGAAGTCCTTGCGTTGGTAGGGCAGCAGTTTCTTCAGTGCTGCTTGGCGACTGGCCTGGTCTTCCGCGAGGATCATTTCCCGCATGGCGATGATACGATTGTCCTGGAAGAACATGTGTTCTGTACGGCAGAGTCCAATACCCTGGGCCCCGAATTCACGCGCTCGACTGGCATCCTCAGGGGTATCCGCATTGGTGCGGATGTCCAGCGTACGATGCTTGTCAGCCCATCGCATGATTTTCAGGAAATCACCAGAAAGTTTTGGTGTTTTCGTTTCGACGGCACCGGTCATCACTGCTCCGGTTGAGCCATCGAGGGAGAGGGTGTCTTTGTGGGTAAAGACCTTGCCCCCAATCGTGATCTTACGGGACTTTTCGTTGATTTGTACCTCGCCAGCGCCGGCGACGCAGCAGCGTCCCCAGCCACGGGCTACCACGGCAGCGTGACTGGTCATACCACCGGTACTGGTCAAGATGCCAGCTGCACTATGCATCCCGTCAATATCCTCTGGACTGGTTTCGTTGCGAACCAGTAGAACCGATTCACCTGCTGCGGTTCTTTCCACGGCTTCCTCGGCGGTGAAAGCCAGCTTGCCCACGGAAGCACCGGGAGAGGCTGGCAGACCACGTGTCAGGACCGTTGCTGATTCGAGGGCGCCGGCATCGAAACTAGGCAGCAGTAACTGCGTGAGATCGTTGGCCGGGATACGGCAGAGAGCCGTTTTCTCGTTAATCAGTTTTTCCTTTACCATGTCGCAGGCGATCTTTACCGCTGCGGCGCCGGTTCGCTTACCGGTACGGGTTTGCAGCATGTAAAGATGGCCTCGTTCGATAGTAAACTCGATATCCTGGATGTCCTTGTAGTGTTTTTCCAGGATCGTTTTGATTTTGAGCAACTGGGAATGGACCTTGCGATTCCACTTGGGCATTTCGGCCACGGGCTGGGGGGTACGAATCCCGGCGACCACATCTTCTCCCTGGGCGTTGATCAGGAATTCTCCATAGAACTTGTTTTGTCCGGTTGATGGATCGCGTGTGAAGGCAACCCCGGTTCCGGAATCATCGCCCATGTTTCCGTAGACCATCGATTGAACGTTCACGGCTGTTCCCAGCAGTCCCCGAATATTCTCGACCTCCCGGTAGCGTACTGCCCGCGTCGTGTTCCAACTGGCAAACACGGCTTCAATGGCCAATTCGAGTTGGCGATAGGGGTCCTGAGGGAAAGCATGGCCCGCGTACTTGC
>JAZADA010000286.1:0-4274 GCA_036124135.1 Planctomycetota bacterium
CAAAGGTTACAACCGAGATACCGAAATCGGTCCATCCCCTTTGTTTTATGTTGCTTCGTGCTTCGACTCAACGCCTCTTTGCAGCCCAGCCACCCTGAGCCCGTAAAAATCCCTGCTCCAGGGCGACCATCAGCGCGATAAAAACCGCCCCTTGCCACTCAATAAACTGACGTAAATACTCCCTATCATTCACTTTATATAAATAAAGAAGAGAACGGTAAGAATCCAGCGAAATGGTACCATCAGCTGGTTTTTACAGGTCGGCTGTCGAGACAAGATTCTTGAGTCGCTCAACCTGATTTCGATAAGGAGCCTGGTTAAAAATCGCCGATCCCACCACCAGGCTCTGGGCACCGGCCTGAGCACAACTGGTAATCGTCGACTCATTGACTCCGCCATCTACCTGCAGAATCCACTTCCCATCCGATCGGTCTCGCAAGCCCTGCAGCCGTTCCAGGGCCACCGGATTAAATGCCTGTCCTCCAAATCCAGCCTCGACACTCATTACCAGGACCAGGTCACAGGCCCCCAGCGACGGTTCCAGTTCCGCTACGGGCGTGGATGGGTTCAAGGCCAGTCCAGCAGCCATTCCCGCCTGCCGAATACGATTCAAAACATCTATCGGATCGGGAGTGGTTTCTACATGAACGGTTAAGACGTCGGCACCTGCGTCGGCAAAATGCTGTACGTAGCGCCCGGGATCCTGAATCATCAGGTGAACATCAAGAGGCAAATCTGTTAACTTTCGAAAAGCAGCGACCACGGGCATACCATAAGTCAGGTTGGGAACAAACATTCCATCCATGACATCCAGGTGGAGAGCAGGTACACCGGCCTCTTCTAGTTCACGTACCTCCCGTTCCAGGTTGCCAAAATCACATTGCAACATGGAAGGAAGAATATGCGGAGCACCTTCGTGAAAAGTAGCGAGTACATCTCGTCCGGGCATCAAGAACATCCTTCTCTGGTTAATCCGCGGAAATCCGTATCTGCATCGATTCCGCAGGAATCCAACTTTTAATCAATCCTCGTATTCCAGTTCCTGGCTCTGGGGCAACTCCTCCAGTTGTTCGAGTCCAAACAATGCCAGGAATCGATCCGTGGTAAAGTAGCAGGGTTTACGTGGTTTGTCGCCGGTACGTTCCACCCTCAGCAGCTGACGTCGTACCAGTTGAGAAAGAATACTGCTACTGTTACGACTTCGTAATTCATCAATCTGCCCCCGTGTCGCACCTGGCCGGTAGGCCACGATGGCCAAGACATCAATCGCCTGCTGTGAAAGTCTCGCCTCTCGAATACGACCATAGAACTTGTCTCGAAACCGCCCAAAGTCCGGATGTAATCGCATCAGGTAACCGGCACCCACGGAATCTACCCGGTAAGGACAACCGCGACGCTCGTAACGTTCATTCAACTCCGTGACCAGGCGATCCACCTCCCGGGGGCTGACACCTCGCAACAAGGCCGCCACCTGCTTGGATTTCAAGGGCTCATTTTCCGGATTGCCAACGAACAACATGGCTTCCAGGATACTCATCGGAGTTACCTCGACCGATGTCTCGGATTCGCGAGGATCCTCCTGATCCTCCTCCAAATCATCCTCCGTGGCGTCCTCTACCTGCTCATCATCGGTAGCAGGGCCTGGCGCAGGTTCGGGCGTCTCTCCATTTTCCCGCTGGAGCAGTGCTGCATAGATACCGCTTAACTCATCCAGTGATGGTCCTCGGCCGGCAGCGTCTTCCTCTTCGGCAGGCAACCGCAAATCGCCAGCGGGAGCATCGAATACCGTTTCAGATCCCGGTAATTCTGGGTCATCGGAATTGGACTTGTGGACATCAGCCATGCATCCACTATAGATGGCAAGATCGCTTGTAAGCAAGTGGAATGTTTATCACTAGGACCAGCGTTTTGCCACCTCGGACTGCATGAATGCCAGGCCATCCCGGGACAGCTGTTCCTCGCTTTCATACATCCGTCGCCAGATCTTGGTAGCAGCAACCAACTCCGGTAGAGCCAACCCAAAAGCCTCGATCATTAACCACCCGTCATAGCCAACTTCATGCAACGTGTTGAACGTGGTATCCCAGGGCACGGATCCCTGGCCAGGCGTACTACGATCATTTTCAGAAATGTGCACGTGACAAAGTACGTCAATACAATCACGAATGGCGGCAGCAGGATCTTTTTCTTCAATATTGGAATGGAACGTGTCATACATCATGCGGCAATGCGAGTGGTCAACCTCTCGTACAAAGCGGGCAGAATCCGCGTGACAATTAAGCAAGTACGTTTCGAAACGGTTCAGGCACTCAACTCCCAGCATGACGTCCACCTCACCCGCGTGCTCAGCCACCTGACGCATACTGTCTACGCCCCATTTCCATTCATCCTCGGTGGGACCCTGGCCACTAAACAGGCCAATGGCGGAATGGTAGGGTCCAACCAGGGTTTGAGCTCCCATGGCCTGGCAGCAATCCAGTACTCGCTTATTCCCTTCCACGCCGAGCGCACGTACTGCGGCATCCGGGCTGATTGGATTATCCTCTTCCAGGCGAATCGTGACGGCCGTCCGTTCCAGGCCCAAATCGTCCAGGCGACGTCCCCACTCGGCATAATCCAGGTCCGTATTGAAAATCGGAGCTTCGATCCCGTCATATCCCATCGCCTTGAGGGATTCGAGCACGGGCATCAGGTCATCATTTAACTCGCCGGACCACAGCAACAGGTTCATTCCGTATTTCATGTATCTCTCCTTGAGAATATCAAATTATTTGCAGGTTAAACTGCCTGCCGCGTTTCCGGGGTCAGCAGTATTTCTTTTTGATCTCGAACCAGGGGTCGCACCGTTCGCAACAGGTCACGCGTGTCGTAGGGAAGCAACGGTAACTGAACTCGTCGCATCACCTGGTTCAGACGCTTAAGCAGTTTGTCATCATCCGTATAGTCGTACAAGAACCGCTCCGCAGAAAAGAGCCCAATAAATTCCGCCAACCCCTGGACCGGTCGGGGCACCATGGTGTTGAAGGCATCCTCGACCTGCTGCCCATCAAGCGCATCCATCACCTCGTAGTACGCATCCAACTGGCCCGGATTCTCTTCGATTAAAGCGGCATCCAACAGCAACTCCACGAGAATATGTGCCAGGAACCTGACTCGCATACTGGTATCCGAGGGAAACGCCTGTCGGATCTCGGTTGTCAGCCGAGCGTTTAGTTCCGCGAAAACTCGTGTCCGGTGAAACCAATCATCATCATGATGGTGTTGCATAACGCCAGCGGCCACGGCCGCCAGCTGGGGATCGTGGTGGTCAACAAACGGTGCGGCCAACTTGGCTCGCAGACGTGTCTTGCGGTCGACCACGTTCATCCAGTCCGGAATGGCAGTTCCCGCGAGGAAGCAGGGATTGTCAAGAAACATCCGGCCGTGGGCAAAATAATTCATCTTCCCACCGACCTCGCTGCAATGAACCAAATCCCAAATGGCTGCTGGTTTAGCCCACGTTAGTCCAGGCACCGGAATCGGCTGATGCCAATACCGCGTCACAGACCTTCTGGGTTTCCAAGGCATCCCGGAAAGTCGGCGAGGCAGGCGTATCACTGGACAGGCCCATGATAAAATCAGCAACCTGGTGCACGAACGAGTGCTCGTAACCAATCTGCAATCCAGGCACCCACCACTTATCCATGTAGGGCATGTCACCATCGCTGACGTGAACGCTTCGCCAGCCACGGACAAGCGAATCATCACGATGATCAAAGTACTCCAGGCGATGCAGGTCGTGCAGGTCCCAGCGAATCGATGCATGCTCCCCGTTGATTTCCAGCGTGTAGAGCGCCTTGTGCCCACGCGCGTAACGCGTGGATTCGAACAGGGCCAGCGAACCATTGCTGAATCGTCCCATGAACGTACAGGCATCATCGATCGTCACCGGCATCACTTCTCCGGTCCCCTGGTGAACGCGTTCCTTGATAAATGTTTCCGTCATGGCTGATACCGAGTCGATGCCACCGTTAAGCCAGATCGCGGTATCGATACAGTGGGCCAACAAATCACCGGTCACACCTGAGCCAGCGGCCTTGGCATCCAGTCTCCACAAGGCCTCACCCCCCTGCGGTAGCTCCGAGGAAATGGTCCAGTCCTGCAGGAACTGTGCGCGGTAGTGAAAAATTCGTCCCAGTCGACCTTCATCGATCAACTGCTTGGCCAGGGTTACCGCAGGGACGCGGCGATAGTTGTACCAAACCATGTTGGCAACTCCCGCTTTCTCCACGGCA
>JAZADA010000287.1:0-7572 GCA_036124135.1 Planctomycetota bacterium
GTTAGATTGACAAGTCGTTGAACTGCACGGTTTTCGCTACCCGGGTGAACACCGTGAACACCAGGTTCTTTATCAAAGTGCAGGGCGAAGGATTTATTTCCTGTAGCCAGGATAGCCTCGTTTTCCCTTCTTTTACTTGAGGGAAAGACCAGGACCTGGGCTATTGCCCGTTAAAACTCAGTGAAATCGGGAGTATGTTAGTATGGCTAATACGATTGTTCAATCGTTGATCGAATCAGGAGTTCATTACGGGCATCGGTGCAGCCGCTGGAATCCCAAGATGGCTCCCTACATTTATGCTCGCAAGAATCAAATTCATATTATCGACATCCGCGAAACCATTCGCGGCCTGTTGCGAGCCAAGAAATATCTAACCCAGATTGCCAGCAAGGGTAGCCTGATCCTGATCGTGGGAACCAAGCGACAGGCTGGCAGCACGGTCGAACGCGAGGCCCTGCGTTGCGGAATGCCTTTTGTCAGTGAACGCTGGTTGGGTGGAGCCCTTACCAACTTCCGTACCGTGCGCAGCCGATTGGGTCGCCTCGAGGAACTCGAAACACTCCGGTCCGGTGAAGAGCTGAGCCAGTACTCCAAGAAAATGCAGTCCTCGCTAAATCGCGAATATCGCAAGATGTATCGCAACCTTAATGGCCTGCGAACCATGAATCGACTGCCTGAATGCGTGGTCGTGATTGACCCCAAGAAAGAAAAGAACGCTATCCGTGAAGCTCGCAAACTGGGTATTGCAACGATTGCCCTGATCGATACCGACTGCGACCCAGACGATGTCGACTTGCCTATTCCCGGCAACGACGATGGCATTCGCTCCATCGAAGTTATCCTGCAACACATCAGTGAAGCCGTGTTGACAGGAAATCCCAATGCAGCCATCGCCAACAAGGAAGCCGCCGCACCGGCAGCACCCGCACCAGAAACTGCTGACGCACAAGTAATTGCCGAAGCAGAAGCCGAGGAAAAAGCGGCAACCACTCCCGCTGCGGAAGAACCAGCTGCGGAAGAACCAGCTGCGGAAGAACCAGCTGCGGAAGAACCAGCTGCCGAAGAACCCGCTGCCGAAGAACCGGCTGCGGAGGAATCGGAAGGGACGGAAGAAACGTCTTGAGTCGACTCACATGGCAACCGGGGATCGTTCCACGGGCCACGCATCGAATAGTTTCGTTTCAACCTTCCAACTGCCTGGCCCAACGCCAACCCGCAATCACCTGATTCCTGAAGTGGTAACCCGAACAGGGGACCACCAGCGATCAATACCAATTACGAATCCAACGAGTAAAGCAAGATAACAAGGAGAATCTCCATGGCGGAAATTACAGCCGCAACCGTAAAAGCACTTCGTGACCGCACGGGCCTACCCATGATGGACTGCAAGAAGGCACTCGACGAGTGTGGCGGCGACAGCGAGGTTGCCGTCCAGTGGCTACGTGAACGTGGAGCCACTGTATTCAGCAAACGTGCCGACCGATCCACGAATTTCGGCCGCTTCGGCATGGTCTGTGGACACGACCAGAACGTAGCTGCCATGGTGGAATTGAAGTGTGAAAGTGCTCCCGTAACGCAGAACGAGGAGTTCATTCAGTTAGCGAACGACCTGGCCAGCTGCCTGGCAGCAACGAATGCCAGCAGCGTGGACGAACTCCTGGGACATCCATCGCCCAGTGCCGACGGCGTTACCCTTGGCGAACAGAAAGATGAACTATTCAATCGTACTCGCGAGGTTTTCAACGTGGGACGCATGGTGCGAATCGAGGGTACCTGTGGAGGTTATTGCCACAACTCCGGAACCGTCTCCGGGGTACTCCTCGAAGTCGAGGGAGGAACCGAGGACGCCGCACGCGACATTTGCATGCATATTGCAGCCATGCGACCCGAAGGCATGACCCCGGATGATATTCCCGCAGACGTCGTGGACCAGGAACGTCAGGTCCTGACCCAGGCAGCCCTGCAGGAGGGAAAGCCGGAAAATATCGTGGAAAAGATGGTAGAAGGACGGCTAAAAAACTACTTTGCAACCAAGGTGTTAACGGCCCAGCCCTTCGTCAAGGACGACAAGATCACGGTCGAAAAGTATGCTGCAGACAACGGGATGAAATTAAAACAGTTTGTCCACTGGGAACTGGGAAGCGAAGAGTAGTTCGTATCAGCTGCCCCGACAGGTTACCTGGTACCCTGCATGAAGGAGACTGTCTGCGATGAGTGATCAGCCCCTGTCCGATACCGGTCCCAAGTATCGACGTGTCGTCCTGAAATTATCCGGGGAGAGTTTTTCTCGCGCCGGTGAACGCGGGATCGTGATGGAAGAAGTCACCACGATTGCGCATCAGATCAAGCAGGCCAAGGAACTGGGTTGCCAACTCGCTATCGTGATCGGTGGCGGAAATATTCTGCGAGGGGCCCAGTTCAAGGACGCGAATCATAGTATCCAGGACGCAACCGCACACTACATGGGCATGCTGGCCACCGTCATCAATGGCCTGGCCCTGCAAGATGCCCTGGAATCACTCGGTTGCCAGACTCGACTGATGTCCGCCATTCGCATGGACGGGGTTGCAGAGCCATACATTAGACGCCGTGCTCGACGGCACCTGGAAAAAGAACGTATCGTGATCCTGGCTGCCGGAACGGGCAGTCCTTTCGTGACCACGGATACGGCAGCTGCACAACGCGCCCTGGAACTGGAAGCAGAGATCCTGCTCAAGGCGACACGCGTCGATGGTGTTTACAGCGAAGATCCCGAGATGAATCCGCATGCCGTCTTTTATCCCGAATTGGATTACCAGACCTGTCAGAAAAAAGGTCTGCGATTCATGGACAGCACGGCCGTTGCGCATTGCATGGAACACAACATGCCCGTACTGGTTTTTAACTTCAAGACACCGGGTAATATTGAACGTGCCTTACTGGGAACAAGCGTGGGAACCCGTATTTCCTCGGAAGCTCCTTCCACGCCAGAGAACTAAAGTCGGCACTGTTCCGCTATTCCCTGGCTCATGGACCGGTCCTTTCCGCTGGCACAATCGACGTAATAAGCGTATTATTGAGCTCTGCCATAGGACCAATCCCCTTCTCTCATTCATGGAATCCTGATTATGTCCGGTGACGATATCCTTCTCGATACAGAAGAACGCATGGAGAAAGCCGTGGCTCACTTGAAGTCCAGCCTGGCTGGAATTCGCACGGGAAGGGCAAATCCAGGCCTGGTAGACTCCCTGCGCGTGGAAGTCTACGGATCTCCCACGCCGATCAAGCAACTCGCCTCCGTCGGTGCTCCCGATCCAACCCAGATCGTGATCAAACCTTACGATCCCAGTACGCTGAAAGATATTGAAAAAGCAATCATTGGCAGCGACCTGGGTTTCAATCCGCAAAACGACGGACGCTTGATCCGGATCATCATTCCAGCGCTTTCAACGGAAGTGCGCCGCAAAATGGTCAACCGTATCAAGGAACTGACCGAGGAAGGTCGTGTCTCGGTGCGAAACGTTCGTCGTGATGGGAACAAGGCAGCGGAACAAGCAGAGAAGGCCAAGGAAATCGGTGAGGACGAACGGGATTCAATCAAGAATGATATCCAGGATCTTACCAAGAAACACGAAAAGCAAATCACGGAATTGTCCCAGGCCCGTGAAAATGACGTCATGGAAGATTAACTGACCGAGACCATCCACGCGGGAGAATCCCGAATTGTCCGAGTCGGCCCCTGACGCACCCCTGCATTACAGTTGCCCTGGCTGCCAGGTGAATCTGCACGCCTCTACAGGTGATGCCGGCAGGCGTCGAAAATGTCCCCAATGCGGTAAGACGATCAAGGTACCCGGCATACCCGTCAACACGGAACAATCCTCGGCCGCTTCAGCAGGCAAGCCCGCTGCCGCAACTCGGGCAGGGACGCCCCAGTCTCCCAGGATTCTCTTTCCCTGTCCCCACTGTCAAAATAAAATAATCGCCACAACTGGCCAGACGGGCCAGTCCATGATCTGCGAAGAATGCCTGGAAACGGTTGAAGTCCCATCGGCCCCGGTAACCTCGAATCTTGATCGCACCGCTCCGCAACCTGCCACACCTCCGTCTCCCGATCCTGCCTCGGAAGAACAACCAGCCAGGCCATGGAAAACCCAAGATGCGGCCTCCACTCAACCGAACAACCAGGAGGCAGACGAGGTCATACCCGAATCCTTCGCGGTCATCTGCGCAGTTTGCAGTACGCGGCTTTATGCGAACAAAAGCCAGATTGGCAGCCGCATCCCCTGCCCTGACTGCTATAGCACTACCCAGGTACACAGTCCCAAGCCGGTGAAAAAGCAGCTTCCTGAACCGGCGGACAACGCCCCCGTGGTACCCCTGGGCAAGATGGCTCACAAGGATCGAGATGCCAGAAAAGATGTAGCCGAAATGGCCCTGGCAGCCGCTGAAAAAGAAATCCATTCAGAACAGGACATCATCCGTGAACGTGAATCCAAGTCACGTTTTCAAAACCTGTTCGGGTTCCTCCTGTTGCCAGATATCCTGCTACGTCTCGTTAGTTTCTCACTGTTAATGACATTAACCATTCTTCTCTACCGCGCCGCCGGCCAGTACAGTACGGGAATCATGGCCGCCCTGGGCTTACTACTCACAATCGCCGGGCTCGTTACCGGCGTCATTGCGTTTTTGACTGCCCTGCCCAACTGCGTCGTGATCACCATTGAAACGGCCAACGGAAATTACGAGATCAACGATTTACCTGGCATCAATTTCATGGATGGCTTTGGTTATACGCTTTACATGCTAACCACCCTGTTGCTCTGCGCCGTCCCCTACCTGCTCCTGAGTTACCTCCTGGATGTCGGTGGCAGTGGTAATGCCCTGACCCAGGTGCTGGTCCAGATTGCCTGTGCCTGTTTCTTTCCGCTGCTGTTACTCTCGGCACTGGAAGCTCAATCTCCTGTCCTTATCTGGTCTCCAGTCATCCTGGAAAGTATTGGTGACAGGGCCGATTGCTGGATCGAATTCTGGTTCACCACTGCCTTGCTGCTGGCCATTCGGCAGCTACTAGACTCGCTCGTACTCCCATACCTTCCGCTACGAACACTACTTTCGTCCACCCTGACCATCACGGTGGCCCTGCTCTATTTCCGGGCGATGGGTCTATTGGCCTGGCAAGCTTCCAAGATCTTCAACCAGGAACCCTCTTGATTGCTTGACAGGGTGCGCCCTAGGGTTCAGGCGATGGCGAGAGGATACCCTTCTGCTGCAACTGGTGATAGCGAATCAATGCACATAATGGATGCTGGACGTAATCAATCCGGACCTCCTCAGCCTGCGTACGATAAGTTGCTGATAAGCGGTCATCATCGGGCGAGAGCAAGGGAGTAATAAAAGTCCAGGCACCGGCATAGGGGCCATGACGCACCTGGCTTTTCAAAAGGAAATGAACCCCGGCAGTGGCTCCCTTGCCAATCTGCTGTTTCAATAATCGCTGCTCATCAGGCAGGGATTCCAAGGCTCCCAGGAGCCCTTCCAGGCAGGTACCGGTTGAACAGGTAATTCCAGCGCGGGCGAAACAGCCGGCAATCCTCGGATCCTGTTTCAATGCACCCTGGTCTGCGAGCATATCCTGGCAAATACGCACCGCGTGTTTCATGATCTGACCCCGGGAAGATTCCAGGGATGTTTTTTCAATCCATGGCAACCAGCGTGCCACTGCCTGCAGCACCCATTGATCGGGATAGGCAGGAATCTTGTCTACCTGGCTGATCGCCAGGTAACGCATGGCCTTGCCAGCTGATTCCAGCCAACGCGGATCCGGATCCAGCGTGTACAACATGAGCAGGCCAAGGGCTGCTTCACCGGCAAAGTACATGGCATCAGCGGATTCCACGCGTCCTCCCTTACTGGGCACGTAATAGGCGTAAAAACTCCCATCTGTTTTTTGCATGAAAAGAATAAAGGTGGCCAGTTTGCGAAGGTCTTCCCGGCTCGTCGTACCCGGTGCAATGGCTTCCAGCTGAGCCAGGGAAACCAGGCTCAACCCCGCGCTGCCCAGCTTGGCCCGAACTTCACGTTTAACAAAAGTAACTTCGGGTCGTGACCAGACTGCCAGCATATTCGGCTGATCCTCAACCGGTCCCAGGCAATGTTGCTTAAGGAAACGATCTGCTCGCAACAAGGCCTCGCGAACCGCCTTCCGGGGTTTGAACTGGTGAGCTACGGCCAGCCCCATCATGGCTCCCGCATGACGGACGACGTTGTACTCGGGATAGATTTTTACCTCTGGATCCAGGTGTCCCAGGTAATCAAAACGCCCCTCTTCATCACAGGCTTGCACCATGTAATCCGTGGCCAGTTGGATCGCTTTTTCCAGCCTCTGCATGTCGACCTGCTGATTATCCCACCGGATCGCCGGAACGGGCTGCTCCCCTCCGGGAACCGGCGGGTCTTTTGGTTCTGGATCGACGGGCACCTCACCGACTGATGGCGGTTGCACAGGGCCACACCCAGGTCCGGTCACGGTGATCAACATCAGTAGCAAGAGTACAACGATTCGCTGGATAGTACCTGAGCGGGGAATGATCACAACATGTTTTCGCATGAGAAGTCAGCTATCCCAATCCTGCGGTCTGCACGACAAATCGACACCCCCTGATGTCCATGCTCAATCCTAGAGCATTCCACGTGGGAAAGGAAAGACCGGTCTGCGCAGTGACGTCATCAACCGTCCACACGTGAATCTGCCAACTCACTCCAGGCCACCTCGATGCCCAGTCCCGGCTGCTCGTGCAACGTGGTCAGCGGCCCCTGGATCTCCAGCGGGTTCGTTACGATCCGCTGCTGATAGTAATAGGGGCCAAGCAAATCTCCAGGATATTTTTCAACCTGCATATTTTCTCGGCTCACGATCAAGTGGCCCATGGCCGCCGTTGCCACATCCCATTCAAGGTTGGAACCAATCGAACAGGCAATGCCATGATCGGCAGCAAGGTCAACAATTTCAGCTGCCTTGCGAATCCCCCCGTTTTTTCCAGGATAGACACTGATCGCATCACAACATTCGTTACGAATCAGTTCCTGGGCATCAACCAGGTCAAAGCAGGTATCATCGGCCAGGATCCGTACGCCGGTTTCCCGCCGGACTCGTGCCATGCCCTCGTAATCGCGTTTGGGTGTTGGCTGTTCAGCCAGGTCAATGCGGCAATCGGCCAACTGATGCAAACAGGAAATGGCGGTGTCCGGATCCCAACCACAATTGGCATCAATAACCAGTGATCGTTCCATCCCGATAACTTCTCGAACGGCTCGCACCCGGGCAACATCATCTTCCGGTCGACCACCGACTTTTACCTTGATCGTATCGAAACCCATGTCAACGAGTTCGGCGACGCGCTGCCGGGCACGAGGCACGTCATAGGCTCCCAGGGAGAACCGTGACCGAATGGTCAAAGGGCGTACCGCGCCTCCCAGTAATTCGTATACAGGGACTCCCGCCTGCTTGCCTCGAATATCCCAGCAGGCCATTTCCAGCGCCGACTTGGCAAACCAGTTATCCGCGCAAATCGCATCCATCCGCTGATCAAT
>JAZADA010000288.1:0-5372 GCA_036124135.1 Planctomycetota bacterium
GTGGAGGAAAACTGGTCACTGGTAAGCATCTCAACCTGTCTGTCACCTCGGCTCCACAGCAACTCCAGAAGAAGGAATACCGTAAGCCCGGAAATGGTTCCCCGCTGGCCAATCTGTGGCTGACCCAGGCCCATGCCATGGGATTAAAGACAGAACGATTTGCCGACAGCACCGGGACGATTTCTCAGCTACTGGCATAGACCCTCCGGAACCTGGCAGACAACTCCGGAAGACGGGACGTCCAAGGATGAGCGACATGCATGAGGATTACCCGGTCAGCTTACTACAGGCCATGTTCGCCGTGGCGTCCGTCGACAACAAGATCACAGGTCGAGAACGCTCGGTGATCTATTCCATCGCTACCAGCAGGTCAATTGGCCTGCAGAAGTCTGATGTAACACGTGAGCTCAAGAAGTTGGTCGTCCGCGTTCGCAAATCGGGTCGACAGGAAACGATTGATGAAATCGTGAACCAGTTTAATCGCGGGGTACCTGCCCACCATGATGAAAGCCAGTTCATGCAGTGGCTTGAACAGGTCGCCATCGCCGATGGAGACAAGGAAACGGGCGAAATACGGGTGATGAAGCAATTGCGACAGGTCAGCCCGGATCCGCCTACCCAGCCGCCTGTCCAGCCGGCTGCATCGGACGGCTTACTGGCAGCGCTTCACGTTGCCGGCAATGCTCCCGTATCTCATCGACAAACTCGCTCCACGGGAAGTCCGGCTGGTGTAAACCATTTCAATCGGCCTCGATCACGTGCTTCCCGTAAACGTTCCGTGAATCACCGGGAGTCAACTGCGGAAAAGCGTAACCACGCAAAAGACATACTTGGCGGATCAATCGCTGCCTTCCTCTTTTGTAGCTACCTGTTATTCATGCAATGGCAAGAGGGGAAAACAACCGAGTCCTGGGAGCCCATCGAAGCGCTCGTAACCGCGCGCGAGATGCGAGAATCACGAAGAAACCGCTATAACGATGAACCAGAAATGGACATGGCCTGGGAAACTCATGTTCAATACACCGTCGATGGCACGACTTACAACCGTGTTTTCAACAAGTACTCAGCCCGCAAGACAATGACCATTTATTACAATCCCGCAAATCCAGGACAGTCCACGGTCACGCAGGGACCCGAATGGATATTCTTCATAATCCTTTGCCTGGTGCTCATCGTAAGCGCAGTGGGCGTCCTGGTCGGGGCAACCTTGACCTTCTGGCCACACCTCATGAGTAACGACTACTAGCGACCAACTCATACGGTGACAAGCAACTCGGAACCGGCACTACTTTCGTGAAGGAAGTTTTCGCGCCGTTACGCTACTTGTAGCCAAGCCTCTAAAGAAATGCATCCGCTTCGGCACGCATCGTCTTGCCACCTTTCAAGCCCGTGGCACGCCGATCACTGCTGGCCGCCGGTTTTTAGCCCCCTTTGCTAAACAGCTGCTTACGCATTTCAATCAGCTTTTTCTCGGCTTCTTCCCTGGATAGATCACCTGATTTTACCGCAGCCTCGATTTTCCGGGCGTAGGAATCGTAGCGACGCTTCTTCGCTTCCAGGTCGCGATCCGATCCCTTGTCGCCAGCAGATTCTTTCTTTCTAGCTGCTGGCTTTTTATCCCCGTTACTAAACATTTCCTTGCGAACTGAGATTAATTTTTTCTCGGCTGCTTCCTTGGACAGATCACCTGACTTTACCGCAGCCTCAATTTCCTTGACAAACGCCATGTAGCGACGCTTCTTCGCTTCCAGGTTGCGATCCGATCCCTTGTCTCCAGCAGATTCTTTTTCCTTGCCAGGGTCTCGGATCACCAGCTTCCGCATCTCGGTCAAACGTTTCACAGCATCTTCCCGGGAAATTACTCCTGTTTTGACCAGGTCCTGGATTTTTGCCTCTCCGCGCCGATAATCGTCGACGCTGATACCACGCCGATCTCTCTTGGCCGCCGGTTTTTCGTCCCCCTTGTGAAACAGTTGCTTACGCATTTCAATCAGCTTTTTCTCGGCCGCTTCCTCAGACAACTTGCCTGATTTGATCGCAGCCTCGATTCCCCTGGCGTAGGAATCGTAGCGACGCTTCTTTGCTTCCAGGCCCTGGCCCTTGTCACCACCAGTTTCTTTCTTCTTGGCTATTGGTTTTTTGTCGCCATTGCGAAACATTTCCGTACGAACTGCGCTCAGTTTCTTGTCAGCGTCTTCCTTGGACAGCTTACCTGCTTTCACAGCTGCCTCGATTTCCTTGGCGTAGGAATCGTAGCGACGTTTCTTTGCTTCCAAGTCGCGATCCGATCCCTTGTCGCCACCGGCAGTTCCCTTGTCGCCACGAGCAGTTCCCTTGTCGCCGCCAGCACTTCTCTTGGAACGCTTTAATGCATTCAACATGATCGCAGCGTCTTTCCGGCTCAGGTCTCCGGCATCGATCGCTTCCTCAAGTTTACGTTCGATCGCATTGAAATCCTGGGCATCGACAGAGCCGAGGGGGAGAACGCAAAAAGCAATCGCCAGGATTCCTCGACAAAGAACGGACGAAACGTTGCAAGCATTTTCAATCATCATCATTCTGAACCCTTTTCTAGATTTACACTTTTCTAGATCTTCACTGTTGGCAGCAGGACCTACGCTAAGCGGGCAAATCGATCACTCGCCGCATGCGATTCACGAGACGTTCAATCCCTGAACCCAGGAACTCCTTCTTACGTTCACCGTTGACGTAAACGAGCGTGAAGGGAAGGTCCTTGATGTCGACCAGCCAGGGATTCTCCTTCTTGAACCCCCCCAGTCCACCACGATCAAGTTCGATTTTCCCAAATCGCACCTGGGTCCATTCCGTGTCGTCAGCCAGGAAACTCTCTATTTCCTGGGTCCACGCGGCGCAAGCTTCACAATCGGACTTGCCGAGCATTAGCACTGCTGCGGGAGCCTCAAAAAACTCGCGCCACGTTTCACGATCCAGTAATTCCAGCCTGCTACTCATGGTCACTATGCGACAAAGCCGTCGCCCTTCTTCCAGTCCGCACCACACAGACCACCGCTTTGCAGCGCCTGGACCGTTCGCAGAACTTCCTGTGGACTTCGACCCGCGCTCAGGTCACTCACCGTAACCGAGCGAACCGTACCTTCATCGTCGACAATAATAGTCCCGCGATAGGCAATTCCCAGGTCTTCCTTAAGGACATCAAACAACTTGCTAAGCCCATGACTGGTGTCAGCGATCACCGGATGGGTAATCTCTTCCGCAAAAATATCGCGGTCTTCGAACCATGCCTTGTGACTAAAGAAAGAATCCGTGCTGGCACCGATCAGTGCCACGTTATCGTCTTCAAAATCTTCCAACAACTGCTGGAAACCCGTGATTTCAGTCGGTCAGATGAAGGTAAAGTCGAGCGGATAAAAGTACAAAACATACCACTTGCCTTTGAGATCTGCACTACTGAGATCCGTCTGTTCACCCTTGAGGCAAGCAGTTGCGGTCCACTCGGGAGCCGGCTTTCCAACGAGACTCATATGATTCTCCTTTGCTGATTCTTACGATTAAATTGTGATCTTTTAATTGTTTTACCAGCCAAAATGATATCGCAACTTTTGATTAAGCGGTAGCAGGGGTGCCCACAAGAACATCTGAATCAGAAAACGCGTCGGTATCGAACTAAACAGCACCCGGCAACTGTATCGAAGCTGCCATGATGATTCACGATGGAACCGTGTCGTCCCAGGAGTGTCAACGGACGCCTGTCGATGCGTTATCCACTCAACCGGTAAGTTGATTCAGATTTCCCGTGCTGGAACCGAATGCATCCGCCTCGACTCCCAGGTTCTGCAACATCGTCACGAACAGATTACAAAGAGGGTGGTTTTTTTCACGATGAAAGGCAAGGTGCTGACCATGACGCAATCCGCCTCCAGCGAGCAGGATGGGAAGATTCGTGGTGTCATGAATGTTCGCGTCACCGAGATTGCTGCCATACAGGACCATGGTCTGGTCCAACAATCGTCCATCAGCCTCGGGCTTGGCAGCCAGGTCACCGATGAATCCACGCAACTGCCTGAGGTGTTCGCGATCTGCCGCTTCCAGTTGACGCAACTTTTCCCGGTCCTGGCCATGGTGGCTTAGATTATGGTAGGGGTGGGTGGTTTCTTCCTGGTTCGGTAACCGGAATACCGGGGCACGAAACGTATCAACCACCATCGTAATAATGCGCGTCGAGTCGGTCTCGAAGGCGAGTCGGGCCATGTCAAACATCAGCTGCAGCTGGTCGAAAAAACGCTTGCCATCACTGATGTCTTTCGGTGGATTCTCTGCCGTCATGGGTCTTGGACGTTGTTCCCATTCACCTGCGACTTGCAGGCGATGTTCCACCTCGCGAATCGACGTCAGGTATTGATCGAGTCGTTGACGATCTGCCGCACCTAGTGTGCGATGAAAGCGCCCGGCTTCCTGTTTAAGCGTATCCAGTATGCTTCCACGTCGACGCAGTCGATCGAGTTGGCGCTGAACGTCACCGGGATCACCCTGCACAAACATCTCTCGAAACACTGCTGCCGGACTGGTTTGGGGTGGCAATAACACTCCATCACGCGTAAAGGAAAGGCTACGCTTGGCTGCCTCGCTGGGCCGTGCAACAGCCAGGTTCAGCGTACGGAAGCGCGTTGAATAAGGCAACCTTTCCGCAGCAAACTGGTCCAGCGAGATGGTATTTCTAAAACTCGCCTGGAACGCACCCGGGGCTGCCGTGAGAAAACAGTTGTCGGTGCTGTGCGCGCCGGTCACTCCGGGATGAGACAATCCACTAAAGACAGTAAATTCCTTCCGCATGTCAGAAAGGACTTCAAGGTACGGAGATGGTGTGTAACCACGCCCGGTATCAGCAGGCGAAAAATACCGGGGAAGCAACCCGAGGTTATTAACGACAGCAATCATACGTCGAGGGGGCCGCGATTCCGCAGCACGCGCAAAAACGGGAGTCATGCATTCAAGCGCCGGTAACGCAAGACTAACCCCCATCCCGCGAAGGAATTTACGGCGAGAGAGGCAGGAGCCACCAGTAGATATATGCATTGCATTCATAACGTCATCACTCTTCATCATTGACCACTGGCCCCGGGGTCCTCGTCTATGGCGACGACCTGCCCAGGACCTGGTATCGTTCAAATCCTTAATTTCCCGTGAACATCTTGCTAACCACCAACTCGTGGAGCAAGTCGCCTACCCGGTAATCGGCCTTCGCGCAACGATCCAGGATATCCTCGATCTCCTGGCGATCGCTAAATCGTACGGGCATGCCGGTCGCGTAAATAGCAAACTGCTGAAGAAGATTACGCGCTAGTTGCCGTGAATCCTCCAGCAATAATGTTTTTAAACCATGGATATCCTGG
>JAZADA010000289.1:0-17256 GCA_036124135.1 Planctomycetota bacterium
CGGTCTGCATGGATTTAATAATGGCAATATCGTCTGCCATACCTGACAGGTGGGGCAACAGTTCCGAAAAGACCTGTCCTGATTCTCCATGCCGGGAAAACCGAAATTCCGATCCCCGCAGGCGAGGGTGACCGCGCAGGAAAGCAAATCGTTTTCCCTTGATCAATTCCTCGGGGCATAATTCTCCATCGTTCTTTCGCAACATGGGTTTATCGTCAAACAAGTCCAGCTGCGAGGGAGCTCCGACCATGTGTAAGAAAATCACGTTCTTAGCGCGGGCTGGAAAATGAGGCAGCTTACCCGTGAATTGCTGTCCACCCTGCGCTTTCACAGTCGGCGTCTGTGCCCAGCAACCATCCTGTTTCAGCAGCGAGGCGAGCGCTAAACCACCAACTCCACAACCGACGCGCTGGAACAGTTCACGCCGACTCAGGTTCCGCACATGGATTTCGAGTGGATTCACGTCCCTAGCCTTTCGTAATTGTTTCATCGAGATTCAAGAGAATATTGGCCACGTGAAACCAGGCTGCCAGTTCTACCACGTCCTGTGCGGCCTGGTCTTCCTTGCCAACCAACTTTCGGGCCGATGCCACATCCTCGCTGAATCGTTTTCTCTGTTCCTGGAGAACCTGTAACAACAGGGCTCGTTCGGCCGGACGTGGTTTACGAGCCACCGCTGATTGGAAAGCATAATCCATCCGCCGAGCATCGTCTTCCAGTTCCGTGCGACGAACCATGCCACGGGCAAACGACTGCATCATCTCCACGTAGGCCGGGTCATTGAGCAGGGTCAATGCCTGCAACGGGGTATTGGTTCGAGATCGACTGACAATACACGTTGCTCGATCGGGAGCATCAAAGGTAGTAAAGCTGGGATAAGGAGCACTACGTCTCCAGACCACGTAAATCCCACGTCGAAAACGATCCTCTCCGACCGAGGTAACGAACTTGGGTTCATTGCGACCCACGTGCCGCCAGATTCCGGCCGGCTGAGGAGGATAGACAGGCGGCCCCCCCAGCTTGTTCGTCAGCAGTCCACTAATCGCCAGGGCATTATCGCGGATCGTCTCGGCATTCAGTCGAAAACGCGGGCCACGGGTAAGCCAGCGATTATCGATATCGAGTTGCCAGGACTGTTCCTGGGCACGGGCAGCCTGGCGGTAAGTCGCGGACATGACGATCAGCTTGTGCAGATGCTTCCGTGACCAACCGTGTGAAACCAGTTCCCTGGCCAGGTAATCAAGCAACTGGGGATGTGTAGGACGTTCTCCCTGCGTACCAAAATCTTCCATCGTGCTCACAAGCCCTCGACCGAAGAACGAAGCCCACCAGCGATTTACGGTCACGCGAGCGGTCAACGGGTTATCTTCTGTCATCAACCAACGTGCAAAACCCAGTCGATTACGAGGAAGTTCGGGTGAAAACGGGTGCAGCGTACGGGGCGTATCTGCCACCACGGCTTCACCACGCTCCTTGAAATTCCCGCGCTCGAAAACCTGGTTCATACGGGGCTTGGCCTGCTCAACCATCACCAGCGTGGTCACCTGGACCTGGTTCTTGAGTTGGTCCAGCAGTTTCTTTCGCTGCTGGGTCCATTTCTGTAGCTGGGGGTCCTGCTCGGAGTAATAAGCCTGCAACGCTGCTTTCTGTTTCACGGTACGTTTACCTGGCGAACGGCGAAGAATCGCAACAATCGGTTGAGGCAGGGAAAGTGCGGTCGGGTCGCCTGTCATAGCCGATATTCTCAACCGTCCAATCGTACGGCCACCACCATAGTGCTGGTCCAGGGTAAACACCAGTTCTGTTTCACGACCATCACCTACTGGTGATTTCAGCAAAAAAGTAGCTTCATGTGGTTTATGAAATTGAGGAGCAATCGCCCAGGCCGTGGTCGGATCTCCATCGACGGCACCGGCCACCGCGAAATTCTTCTGGGAAAAATCGGCCTGGGCCCCGTGGAGAGGCAACGCTTGATCCTTTGAACCTGCTTCGATCGATCGTGCCTTGACCGTAAATTCATTGAGCACAAAATTGGGGCGGCTCTTCTCGAATCGTCCCGGTCCCTGGCCCGGTAATGCCGGATCGGTGAGGGTTTCTAACTTGAAGCGACTGATTCCCTGCAGACGGGTCCGAACCGTCACCGTATAAACATCCTTCTCTGGTCGCTTACCAGACACGAGGACCGACTGATCGGATCGCACCTCGTGGGAAGCCCCGCCCTGGGACTGAAAGGCCAACGGAACCAACACCTGCCAGCTGGGCATGTCCTGCAAGGCATCCTGCATTCGTGCTTCCCAGGCGGCCAGTTGCGCGGCATGGTCTTGCTGCAACCGTTCGATCGTTTCCTGCAACTGATCTGCTTCCGCTTGCCACTGCTCACGCTGAGCCTGTTGTTTACCAGTGAATGGCAATTTCATCTTGGGACCGGTGAAATTATAGGAGACCCCATTTCCCTGGACCTCCAGCGGCGTGTTATTAAAGAAAGCAAATAACTGGTAATACTCGCGCTGGCTGAACGGATCGTACTTATGGTTGTGACATTGCATGCATTCAACCGTGGTCCCCAGCCAGACGGTACCCATCGTATTGACTCGATCGATAATCTGGTTGACTCGATTTTCTTCCGGATCCACACCCGCTTCCACGTTGCAGGTTGTCAACCGTTGAAAGCCGGTAGCAATCTTCTGGTCAACGGTCGGGTTCGGTAATAAGTCACCCGCTAACTGTTCAATCGTAAACTGGTCAAACGGCATGTCAGCGTTGATGGCACGAATCACCCAATCACGGTAGGGCCAGACGTTTCGATATTGATCGGCCTGGTAACCGTTACTGTCAGCGTAGCGCGCCAGGTCGAGCCAGGTCCTTGCCCACTTTTCGCCGTAGCGTGGTGAATCCATCAGCTGGTCTACGACTTTCTCGTAAGCTCCTGGATCCTGGCTGGTGGCAAATCGTTCTACGGCCTCCACGGTAGGTGGTAAACCGACCAAATCCAGGTAAACACGTCGAAGAAGTCGACGACGTTCCGCTGCCGGCGAGGGAGTTAACTGCTGCTCTTCCATGCGTGCCAATACAAATTGATCAATGCGATTACGAACCCAGTCCGATTTACTGAGCTTCGGCAACTCGGGATTAACCGGTACCTGGTAGGACCAATGCTTCGCCAGGGCGTCCAATTGCACACCAACTCCTGCCGGCCAATGTGCCCCCTGTTCGATCCAACGCTTGAACAATTCCTGCTCAGCGGGACCCAGCGCCGGTTCCTCCAGCGGCATCCGTTCGTCAGCATCGGCGCTAACGATACGCTGGTAAAGAAGACTCTGAAGAGGTTTCCCAGGTTTAATCGTTGGACCCGAAACACCACCCCGGGTAACGATCGCCGGAGCATCCAGTCGCAATCGACCTTCCTGTTTCTCGGGACCGTGACATTTAACACAGCGAGACAGCAGCAGAGGCTGAATCTGTTTTACAAAATCAATCTTCGCCACGGACTGCGGCTGCTCTTCTGCCACCACTTCCTGGACAGCAGCTGCCATCAACAGGAAAACACAGAGCGTTTTCAGAGGATATTTAATCAGGTATTGCATGGTATTGTGAAAGCGCAAGCCAGCTAGGCCAGCAGGTCGTGAACTACTTCTCCATAAATATCCGTCAGGCGGAAGTCACGTCCGCCCACCCGGTAAGTCAATCGAGTGTGATCCAGCCCCATCAGGTGCAGGATCGTCGCATGAAGATCATGCAGGTGTACCTTGTTGACCGCTGCATAATACCCATAGTCATCCGTTGCCCCGTACCGGGTCCCCGCACGGACGCCACCACCGGCCAACCACATCGTGTACCCCTGTGGGTTATGATCTCGGCCATTATCTCCCTGGGCAACCGGGGTACGGCCAAACTCACCGCCCCACAATACCAGTGTATCTTCCAACAAGCCTCGCATCTTGAGATCCTGCAAGAGCCCAGCGATTGGCTTGTCGACTTCCATGGCATTGCGAGAATGGCCATTCCTGAGATCACCATGTTGATCCCACTTGTAACTGTGCGTGACCTGGACAAAGCGAACACCCTGTTCAGCAAAACGTCGCGCCATCAGGCACTGCCGACCGAAATTCTGTGTTTCCTTGCGATCCAACCCATAGAGGCGATGGGTGTCGGCTGTTTCGTTGCTGATATCCTGTAAGTGCGGCGCTGCCGTTTGCATTCGATAGGCCAATTCGAGGGTGTTGATACGCGACTCCAGGTTCGTGGCGGCCTCTTTTTGAGACAGTTGTTCTCGATTTAAGCGTTGCACGAAATCGAGCTCCAGCCGTTGCAGCCTGGCGGACTGGTCTCCTGCCGGCTTGATGTAAGGAATATTAATCTTGTCCGCTGGAATACTGGCGTTCCCCAGTGGAGTACCATGATAAACTGCGGGCAAAAATGCCGAACTATAAGCATTCACTCCCCCATGTGTCAGAGTTGGACACATCGTGACGTAGGCAGGCAAATCCTGGTTCTCTGTCCCCAACCCATAGCCAATCCAGGAGCCCATGCTTGGTCGCACGAACGTATCGCTGCCCGTGTGCAGTTCCAGCAGTGCTCCACCGTGCCGGGAATTGGAACCGTGCATGGAATTAATAATGCAGAGATCGTCTACACATTTGGCAACCTCCGGAAACAACGCGCTGACCCAGGCCCCACTGTCACCATGTTGCCGAAAACGCCAGGGTGACTTCAGTAGATTACCGGTCTGGGAAGAAAATACGCGGGGCTTGGAAAAGGGCAGAGGTTTACCGTGATCTCGCTCCAGCAATGGCTTGTAATCAAAGGTATCAACCTGGGATGGACCACCGTGCATGAACAGGAAAATGATACGCTTGGCACGTGCAGGAAAATGAGGCTGCCGAACCGCCAGTGGATCCGCAGCACGTGCCTCATCGTCCAGTAACGAGGCAAGGGCCAAAGAACCAAATCCGGCTCCACAGGTCCGTAGCATGTCGCGACGGGTAAGCACCGGGGTAAATTGATTACAGCCAGTATTCATGAAACAATTCCAAACATCTTTATTCAAGGTAAATAAATTCGCTTGCGACCATCAGGGCGTGACTGAGGCTTTGCCAGGCACGCTGTTGCCGTTCTTTTTCCGCAACCTGTTGATCCGCCAACACGCCCTGGTAACGAGCCAGGTAATCCAGCGAATCGTACAGTTCTGTTTCCCCGGGCGGACGCGCGTAAACAAGTTGAAATAGCTGCTGTACACGCTGCCGGTCTGTCCAGCCTGGCACTGCCAACAGTTGATTCGCCATCGCCTGGCATTCCTCCACGACCATCTTGCTGTTCATCATGAACAGGGCCTGCGGCGCAATCGTGGTACTCTGGCGTTTGCCGTTCAGTACACTCGGATCAGAAAAATCGAAAACCTGGAACATTTCAAACAGGGCACTACGTACCACGGGCAGGTAAATCGAACGTCGCTTGTTCTGGTAAACCACCGGATTCACGTTTGCCGTGCTGGTCACGTAGGCCCGATTCTTACTCATTAATTCAGTACCACCCATGCGACGGTCAAGATTACCACCGATCGCCAGGACAGCATCCCGGATCGCCTCGGCTTCCAGTCTCCGTCGATTCATGCGCCAGTAAAGCTTATTGTCCGGGTCAAGTTCAGCGGCCTGCTTGTTATTGGCAGAACTCATACGATAAGTCGCTGAAAGAACGATCCGCCGATGCAGTGTTTTCAGTGACCACTGGTCACGCTTCAATTGCAGCGCCAGGTAATCCAGTAGTAATGGATGCGTGGGCAATTGTCCCAGGCGACCGAAATTATCCGGTGAGCGAACCAACCCCGTCCCAAAATGACCTTGCCAGACACGATTGACCATCACGCGTGCAGTCAGGGGATGTTCATCAGAAACCAACCAACGAGCCATTTGCAGGCGTCCACTCTCCTTTGCTTCCAGGGGCGGTTGCTCTCGTCCACTAATCACCTGCAGGAACCGTCGCGGCACCTTACGGCCCAACGTAATGTGGCTGCCGCGCAAGTGAACCTGGAGATCCTCCGGTGTCCCTTCCGAGACAGCCATCGCCGTCAGGGTTGTTTTCATGACGGTTTTCAACTGGTCACGGGTTGCCACCAGTTGGCTCAAACGCTGCCGACGATCCGCTGGCACACCGTAGTTCGTACCGTCCACGATGGCAAAGGGCCCCTGCTCGTCATACAGAACCTGCCGAAATGCCTCCAGCACGGGATCTTCCAGTCCTTTAGCCTGCGTCTTCACTTTTTGCCAGCGAGTCTCCGCTAACGTGAAGAGTCGCTGGTACTGATGCGCCCACTGCAGTGCGGTGGCAGGTTTCCCCTGGTCCACTAGCCGTTGCTGGACCAACTTCGACAGTCCGTTGTTTGGCTGGTAAGCCTTTCCGTCCAGTGCATGAAACCAGGAAGCGAAGATCGAATCCGGGTCTTCGCGCTGCTGCTGCAAGTAATCCTGCCACTGCTGCACGAAACCGGCCGAGGTCGAAGAGACCCGCTCCGCCGTGTTTTCCATTTGCTGAACGGGATACCCTGGAACAAAGAAAATACGATCAATATGGGGAATGGGACCATCTCGCTCGATACGAATCGTTGTTTTCCCTTTTGGCAGATGATACGTTCCTTCGACGAACCATTTCTGGGTATCCGGATACCAACTGCCCGTCACCTGGTCAGTCACAGAGGAATTCACCAGTTGGCTATTAATCATCAATCGCGTGGATCTCGCTTCAGCAGCGGCATAGCGGATCGCCAGGTGATAGGCTCCCTCACTGGGTACGTGGATATCCATTTCCGCCCAGTTCAAACCACCGGGTCCCGCAATGACACCAATCCCCACTCCATAACCGGTCGCCAGGCGAACCACGTTACCGCGATGAAAGGTTTCGGCTTCCCACGAGATGGCCTGGCCCAGGTCAAGCAACTCGGGCAGAGACTGGCTCGTCTCAGTAACCGGGGATTTCGATTCCTTTGCCGACGATGGTGACAATCGCACCAGTAGTAACTTATCGATATGGGGAAAGAAGCGAGGCTGTTCCAATCGCAGCAGGTGCTTACCGGCCGTGAAATGAAACAGGCCTGCTACGGACCAGGTCTGCGTATCAGGTAACCAACTCCCGGTCACTCCTCCAGCCAGGTCCTCTCGTACCAGGGTGCCGTCAATAAACAACTTCGTGGGTCGGGAATCCTCGGCGGCATAACGCACATCCAGCTGGTACCAACCTTCCTCGGCCAACTCGATATCATACTCGGTAAAGTTTGGAACCTGGCCCTGGTTCACCAGCACACCAATGGACTTCCCGTATTGCGTGGTATCCTTGAGCACGTTGCCTCGCTGGTATGCCTCGGCCTCGATCAACAGCGAGGATGCTGTTCCCGAATCCTTCAGGTGATTGCCATGCGTTGTGTGTGTTGGCAGCCACCGTGTCAGTTCTTTCACTTGTTGACCGGCCACCAGGTAGTCAGCAACCTGGTGTCGTGCCTGTCCTCGCTGGGACTGGGCTGCAGTGCGTTTGATTTCCTGGATCTCCGCTTCCGCTTCGACAATCTGACGTTCACGGGTTTCTCGTTGTTGCATCCCCTGCAGGGATTCCACGGGACGTTCCTGCCAGCGAGCCACGACCTTGAAATTTTCCATGGTCTTGGTGCTCTTTAGAATTCCCGCCATACCGTAATAATCCGACATCGAGATCGGATCAAACTTGTGATTATGACAACGAGCACAACCGAGCGAGAGCCCCATGAATGCCTTGCCAATCGTATCCAGCTGTTCGTCGATAATATCCATTTGCATCTTGACCGGATCATCCTCGGCCAGCATCTTGGCCCCCAACACGAGGAAACCGGTAGCGGTAATTCTCTCACCGAGCGACGCATCAGAGTCCTGTTCGGTCAACACATCACCAGCCAGTTGCTCCATGACAAAATGGTCAAAGGGTTTATCCCTGTTGAACGCCTGTACGACATAATCGCGATAGTGATAGGCATTGGCATAGGCGAGATTCTCATCCAGCCCGTTGGAATCTGCGTAACGCGCCACGTCCAACCATTGTCGTCCCCAGCGTTCCCCGTAAGCAGGCGTAGCGAGCAATCGATCGACCACGCGTTGCTCGGCATCCGGCCGGTTATCCTGCAGGAATCGTTCCATGTGGGTAACCGTGGGTGGCAGTCCTGTAAGATCAAACGTGACGCGACGTAACCAGGTACGACGACTTGCTGGCGGCGCCGGTTTCAAGCCAGCTTCCTCCAACCTGGACAACACGAAGTAATCGATGGGACTTAGGGGCCAGTCTTTTTGGCGGACGGTCGGCAACGCTGCTAATGCCGGAGGATGAAATGACCAGAATTTTCTGTGCTCGGCGGTAATCTCGATTTCATCAACCGTAGTTCCTACGGCAGGTTCAGCCAGCGGCTTGGCGTTGGGCCAGGGCGCACCCATCTTGACCCAGCGGGTCAGTGCTGCGATTTCAGCAACCGGGAGTTTTTCCTTGGGCGGCATATCCAGCTGGGTGGCATGATTGATCGCAAAAACCAGCAGGCTCTTTTCCGGTTTCCCGGGAACGATAGCAGCGCCTCGCTTCCCTCCGCGTAGCAAGCCTGCCAGGGAATCCACTCGCAAATCACCCTCGACAGAATCCTCGCTGTGACATTCGTAACAACGTGACACGAAGATCGGACGAACCTGTTTTTCGAAGTACTCAGATTCTGCCGCAGTCGGTTCTGCAGCTGCCATCCAGGGGCCCGCGATCAGCATCGCCAGGGCTACCATCCAGGAATATTTTTTCGCCTGCATGACGGGAAACTCACACTCTTAAACCAGGAATCACCAAGACTTCTATTATCGCGGATGACACCGGTTCACTTCAATGTTCTTTCTCTCTAAAAACCACTTATAGAAAGCGAATTTCGTGGTTCTACAACGATCGTAGCGGCAGATGCACGCGCTCTTACTTGCCGGCTTCCGTACTGGGCTGAGCAGGCTCATCGCGGCGTTGTTTATCGACCTGCTTTAGCAGGCCCAGGACGGCTTCCTGGATCTTCGGTTCGGCGTCCACTTCCAGGCAACTGGTACGGGCTCGCCAGGTGGTGTAACCGCCCAACGCGTGCTGATCCGGGGGAGGAATGTAGCCTTCACATCCATTGGCCAACTCACTGGTAAAGGTTTGCTTGAGAGGACTCTTGCGTTTGATATCGAGCCCCGTCGAGGCGAACACCTCGTTGGGAATCGCCGTGATCCCGAGGTCTCCCAGTCGCAGGGCCTGCAACTTGAGTTCTCGGGTCGGAGACATTTCATGTAGCAGGACCGCTTCCCGTGCATAGACTTCTTCATTGGTCATTGGCTTTCGTCCCGCGAAACTCTTGACCACTTTTCGAGCTCGGGCCAGTTCAGCATCACCTGGCAACCGTACATTCAACGTCAACTTCTTCTCCTCCATGACAATGGGCACCCAGTCGTAGTAACGAATCTGCTGGTAGGCCTTCAGGGCGGCCTGGGACACTTCCTTGCCGACGGAGAAACGGTCGAATCCCGTCCGCGCCGTCTTTCGGGTATAGTCCTGCAACCAGGCATCACCACTGGTTGCGTTGGCTAATAGAGAAACAAACCGGGGAGCCTCCTGGTTCGGTGCCAGCTGTGCCGTGATCTCTCTACAAAACACTCCAAAGTAATCGGCGGAAACTGCCGGGGCACTGACGTAATGCAGCGAGTAAGCCGAGAGGAAAGCCAAGGGCTTTCCGTCTCGCGTCTGTAACGCCACCACCGGGACATCGGGATCCACCGGGCCCGTGGCACGAATTGCATTCGGGTTGTTATGCCCTGGGTGCATCTGGGCCCGATCGTTGCTGGTACCACCAAAGGGATTCGTCGGGGCAACTCCTGGTTTCATCAGCCAGCGGCGACAGGCAACGTTTTTCTCGTCACGTCCAAAGGCCCAACCGATTCTTGCTGGTACCAGGGCCGCATGCGCCTGCACAATACCCTTGGCGATCTGGCCAGGAAGATACTGGGCATAGTAGGTATCCACGCTTGTTCCCAGGCAACCGTGTACCGAGGGTACAGAATGCGCATGAGTTGCCGAGATAAGCATTCGGTTGGTCGGGATCCCGGTTGCCCGCGATGCCAGTTGCTTGGCATGGTCCAACAGTTTCCGGGGCATCATACAACTATCGACCACCACGATGGCAACCTGGGTCGAGCCATCATCCAACACGAGGCAACGAGCATGTAATCGATCAACGATCTTGTCCGCGGTTTTCTCAACCATGGATCCGTTGATAATCACCGGCAGTTTCAATGGCGTCACGTCGATGGCAACAGCGCCAGCCCGCAACACACGATCTGCTCCCAGGCAATCCGCTCGCTCGCCAGCATTCGACAACAGCCATCCGAGAACTACCGCAGCCCAGCCGACACGGCTTGAGAAATACCGACCCATTGATCCAATCATGAGTTATTCCCTCGTGGTTTACCTGCACGTCATGCAGTAATCATTTTTTCTTGACGGTCACCATTGTATCCCCTGGATTTTCAGCGATCAGGAGACCACGAAAGTGAACTTCCTGCGGAACGCGGTTGGAGTGTAACTGCAAACCCACGGGACCTGCCTCGCACAACTCCGGCTTAGGGTCTTCCCAGTCCGCCACGAGCTTCCCATTCACCGCCAGACGAATACGGTTACCGATGGCAAGGATTTCCATCTGGTTCCAGCCACCGTTATCTGCTTTCTTGGCCAGGCCGGTGTCCCGGTAAATGCTGTTACGTCGATACAGGTCATAGAAGCCCCAGTTCGAGGGAAACATCACCAGGTGCCCCTGGTAAGAAAACTTCTCCTCGTTCTTCTGGAACTTCTTTCCCCAGATCGCGATTCCCGAATGCATCTTGGATTGCACCAGGCGTCCCTCGAAGATCAAACGGAAATTCCGATACTTCTTCTTGGTCAGCAGGTAGGTGCTCACTGGAGGTGCATTCTCCTTCGTATTACGCGCGATGATCACACCGTCCTTGATCGTGAAGTATTTACCGGCATGGCCTTCCCACCCTGTGAAATCCTTCCCGTTAAACAAGGGGACTGCTTTTTCACCCTTGGCAAACTTGACGCTATCGGTCCAGTTGGCAAGCGTTGGCTCTCCACCTGCCGCGATCTTCTTCTGGAAACTCAAGGGACCCTTGCCGGTTCCCGCGTAACCGGCCAGCGGCTCACCATCCTTGGTTAGTTTGCCACAGCACCAGAGCAGCCCACGTCCCACCGTATCCAGCCACTCGTCAGTCAACATGGTTTCATTGTGGTGTCCCAGCGTGGTACCAAACACACGCGCTTTCCCATAGGTATTGGTCCACATGCAAAGATGGTCCTTACCCGTATCCACGCCGTGGGCCGTTGCCAGGGGCCTGGTATTGGGCCAGATATTTTCGATGACATACAACTCCCCGTTGGGACTGGTCCAGCTCTTGGGAAATCCTTTCATGATCGGATCCTGGTCCGCGACCCGGGTCACTTTCAATTTACGACCGCCCTTTTCATGCCGTCGTGACGTGACACCCAGCAGCTTGCGCCATTCGTCCGTCTTGGCAGCTCGATAACTGTGCATCGAACAATGAATCACGAGTGCTGGAACCCCCGTGTTCTTGTGTCCATTGACAATCGTTTCCACGAACTTCACGTCCTGGATCGCGCCGTAGCACTCGTTATGCACCACCACGTCATACCCCTTGGACCAGTCAGGATTGTTGTAAATGGAAACTTTCGTATTCCGATCCTTACCCTCGTAAACCACTTTCCAGCTAATGCTGGCTCGTTGGCTGAGTCCCTCGGTAATAATCTCGATCTGGCGTTCGTAGTCGTGACAACAACCACCCGTTACCAGCAAACCTTTCAGTTTTGCTTTTGCCTGCGGAGCTGCTGCTGGTACCGCTTCAGCCAACAGGCCTAGCATCAATACGACGGCAACAAGGTATTTCATCATGCCGGTCAACATGGAACGGTTTTTCATCAATCGCATCCTTTTACTGGAGAGGAACGAAATCCTCCGTGAATCAACGGTTTCAACTGACAACCCAGTTTATCCGCCGGAAGAACCGAATGCGAGCAGGCGGAAAGATGTCACGACCTGCGTTAAGCCAAATCAAGGCTTAACGACAGGCACCAAGCGGATTGATTTGAGTACCAGCAGCTCTTCACCAGGTTTATTTCCTGCTTTTACGGATAGGCGATGAACGCCACCTTTCCTGACAACCAGCGTATACTCGTCGGTGCGAGCAGCGGTCCCCTCGGGGCTGGTCACCGTACAAAGGACCTCCGCCTCATCGTTGACCTGCAGGAAGTAGGTTCCCTGGTTTGCCGCCGCTGTTGCCGAATAGCTGACGTAAGCCTTAAAAAATCCTGGTTTGATGACCTTGAATTTCCAACTCACCCAGTCGTCGGGATTCGTCCAGTTTTCAATCTGGCCCTCCAACCCCTGGACCTGGCAATGAATCGTGTCGCCATGCAACGTGGCTACCGTGGCTGCCAACTCGAGCCCCCCGGTCGCTTCCTGGTTCACCACCACCTCGACCGGCAACTCCTCGGCCAAATTCTCCTGGCGACTTTTCTCTGCACCTTCATTTTCCTGCTGCGATGTCGATTGGCGGCCGGTCCACCAGCCAAATCCCCAGATGCCACCGGCAATCAATAGTACGCTGATCAGACCAACCACGATCTTCCATGAACTTCCTTTAGGCTCCTCGGCTTCTAACCCTCCGGGTGTCGAATCGGTCCTGGCTGGCTTCCGTGGTTGCTGATAACCAGCCTGTACAGGGGCTGGCGGCGGCATCGGTGGTGCCGAGGGAGGAGCGGGGGGTGGCGACATTCCCAGCGGCCTCACTGTCGGTACAGCACCCCCTGCGAGCTGCGCATCGTAGGCGATCCGGCTGTCCGCCTGGACCAGGCATACACGCGCCGCGGAAATCTCGTTCAATAGCTGCTGGGTATATCGGCCATGCGGCCCCAGCTGATGCAAGCGGACCTCAACCATGCATGCATCCGCTGCCTGGTTAATTAAGGCCACGTCGCTCTCAAACCGCTGCAGGCCCAGCAATCGATAGTGATCAACCGGGTGCTCCTGCGGATCAATACCAAGCCATTCTCGGTAGGGGTCAAATACACCTGTCATGAACACTACGAGCCCTGCCAGGCATCAGTCCTGGCAACTTGAATCACGAAAAAACGATGGAAGGAGCAACCACTGCTCCTTCCATCGCGAATCCTACTAACTCAAATACACTGGTCAACCTGTCGCCTGGCAGGATCACACCTGTTCCGGTACCACGAACGGTTTACGGTAAGGTCGCGTTAGCAACTGGTTTGCCTGCGTATCGTTTACAAATTGCTCCGTCTTGGCATCGAAATTCAACTCGCGGCCAAGGGTATAGTTACTGTCTTCCAGGCGAATTTTCACGGCCTGGAGATTATCCGCAACCATGTCAAAAGCATCGCTAACCTGCTGGTTATCACTCCGGCTTTTAACCTTGGTACTGAAGGGAACTTCTTTCCCCAGGCGATGAGAAATATTGGCCAGGTGACAGAGGGCGGCCGAGTAGTGCGCCACCTCTGCGTTGCAGTTTACATCTTCCGGACGACGACTTCGGACGGCTGCGATGAAGCTGCCAAACGGTCCACCCGGTGTAACCTTCGCACTGCCACCAGAAATCGGCTCCGGTTTTCCACCGTTCTTGGGATAAAAATTCCAACCCTTGATCATTCCCTCGCTAGTGTAGAACTCGTTACTGACATTACGTGGGGGTGAACCCGCTTTCCCCACCAGTCCACGCGTCTCGAAAACAAGCAGGGTTTCGCCGTAATCATAGACAGCCAGCTGCATATTCGGTGTCTCTCCCTGGTCTTTCCCATCTGGCAGGAAACGTCCTCCCAGGCTCCAGACTTTCCTGGGCAGGGTAGCGCCCTTGATGGCCCACAGGGCCACGTCCATTTCATGCACCCCCTGGTTGCCCGTATCACCGTTACCGGTATCCCAGAACCAGTGCCAGTTATAGGTATGCAGGTTGCCATGGAACGGTTGCATGGGAGCTGGTCCCAACCAGACATTCCAGTCCAGGTGTGCCGGCGGCTTGCTGACAGCCTTACTGCCAATGGACCAGCGGGGTTTGCAGCAATATCCTTTAGATACCAGCAGCTTGCCATATTTTCCTGACTGGATCGTGGCAATCTGTTCAGCTCGTTTCTGGTCGCTGCGTTGCTGGGTCCCGTGCTGTACGATCCGATTATACTTGCGGGCAGCTTCCACGCATTGACGTCCCTCGAAGACGTTATGACTGATCGGTTTCTCGACATAAACATCCTTGCCCGCCTGGCAGGCCCAGACCGTGATCAGGGAATGCCAGTGGTTACAGGTAGCCACCGAGACGGCATCCAGGTTCTTGTCTTCCAGGGCTTCTCGAATATCCTGGACACACTTGGGGGTATTGCCCCCAGCATCACGCACGCGCTTACTGCGAGAATCAAACAGGCTACTGTCCGGATCAATCAGGTAGGAAACCTCTACGTTTTTCTGCGGGGCAAACCCGGAAATATGTGATGTCCCTCGTCCGTTGATACCCGCCACGCCAACCCGCACGGTATCGTTGGCACCGATCACCTTTCCGGATGATTTGGTTCCGGCCACGGTAAAGAGCGGGAAAACGGCACTGGCCGCTGCAGATCGCTTGAGAAACTTACGTCGATTCAATTGTGACATCACAGATTCTCCCTGGGTCGGTAAGATTTGTGGAGCAGATTTTCACGAACCGGAATCATGTCCCGATGATGCCCCGTATTACAACATGCTGCAGGTGGAAAGTCCAGAGAAACCGGCCTCTCCAGGACGGGCTTACTCGCCGATAATCTTGACCAGGATTCGCTTTCGCCGTCGCCCGTCAAACTCATAATAAAAAATGTGTTCCCATGGCCCCAGGTGCAACTGCCCATCGGTAATGGCAACGACCACCTCTCGACCCATCACTTGCCGCTTGTGGTGAGCATCGGCGTTGTCTTCACCGGTACGATTGTGCAGGTAGCCACCCGTTGCTGGATCAGTACCGGCATCGAAGGGAACGAGTTCTTCCAGCCAACGATCATAATCGGCATGCAGGCCGGATTCGTTATCGTTAATGAATACGCTGGCCGTGATGTGCATGGCATTGCAGAGCACCATGCCATCCTGCACGCCACTCTCGGCAACGAGGCTTTCGACTTGCTCGTGGATGGAAACGATCTGCCGTCGCTCGGACACTTCCATCCAGATTTCCCTGGTTAGCGTTTTCATATCTTCCTCCAGTCAGTATTCCTACCTACGTTCATGTGCAGGATCGTACCATATGGTACGATACGAGAAAGTGCTGAACACAACCTCGCTCACTCCTCCAGACAAGTTGGTGTCATGAAAAACGTTTTTGCTTTATCTACCATCATATTAGCTACCCTTGCGATCGGCGATGCAAACGCGGCAGCACGCCCCAACATCGTGCTGGTGATGGCCGACGATATGGGCTGGGGACAGACGGGCTACTATAACCATCCCGTACTGAAAACACCTCACCTGGACGATATGGCACAGAGTGGCCTGCGGCTTGACCGCTTCTACGCCGGGGCTCCCGTCTGTTCACCGACAAGGGCCAGCGTGCTGACCGGTCGATCCAACATGCGAACCGGGGTGGACAGTCATGGCTATGCACTAAGGCGACAGGAAAAAACGATTGTGAATGCGTTGAAAAACGCGGGATATGCAACGGGTCATTTCGGCAAGTGGCATCTCAACGGCATGCGGGGACCGGGGGTTCCCATGTTCTCCCATGACACGCATCACCCTGGTGTCTTCGGTTTCGGCCAATGGCTGTCCGTGACCAATTTTTTCGATCGCAACCCGATCATGAGTCGGCAGGGGAAGTTCGTAGAATTCAAGGGAGATTCATCCGAGATCATCGTCGACCAGGCCCTCGATTTTATCGGTGCCCAGGCCACAAATCAGAAACCATCATTTACCGTGATCTGGTACGGAACCCCCCATTCACCGTGGATGGCCGCGGATGCCGACAAGAAGGTTTTTGCGAATCTCGATACCGCCTCCCAGGATCACTACGGCGAACTGGTTGCCATGGACCGGAGTATTGGTACCCTCCGCAAGGGACTGCGTGATCTGAAAATTGCGGACAATACGCTGGTCTGGTTTTGCAGCGACAACGGTGGTTTACCCAAGATCACTCCAGAAACCGTGGGCGGCCTGCGCGGTTTCAAGGGCAGCCTCTACGAGGGTGGCCTGCGCGTACCTGCGATCATCGAATGGCCAGCCGGTATTGATAAACCACGGAAAACCGAATTCCCTGCCTGCACGATGGATATCTTTCCCACCATCGCCCAGGTCGTGGGACTGCCCCGGTCCGTCATGCTGCAACCCCAGGATGGCACCAGTCTCAGCGAACTATTCCAGCAAGAAATAGGCAGTCGCAAGCAACCCATTCCGTTCAGTTGTTTCGGCAACACGGCCCTACTCGACAACCATTACAAGCTGCTACAGGTTGGTAAGCGACGCGACACGGGAACACGAAAATTCGAACTCTATCACCTCGGTGAGGATCCTCGTGAAACCACGAACCTCATGCAACAACGTCCCGAGGTTGCCAAGCGAATGCAGGCTGCCATGCAAACCTGGAATCGATCGATGAAAGACAGCGTGGCAGGCAAAGACTACCCGGAAGGCAAGGTCAACGCCGGTGAACCAGAACCGCGGTTCTGGATGACCGTGAAAGCTTACGAACCTTACTTCGAGGCCTGGAAAGAACGGCCTGAATACCGCTCACGCCTGAAACCCAAGCGGAAGGTCAAGTAAGCAGGTCGCTAATGACTTTCCCCTGGTCGGTGATTGGCACGGGACGATCCCCGTCGTAAAGATTCTGGGCAGGATCAATCTGCAACGTGGCCAGGATGGTAGCAAACGCATCCGGCACCGAGACCGGCTTGTCGGCGATCTTCATTGCCAGTTCATCGCTGGTACCATAGCCACCACAATGGTTGAGTCCCCCACCAGCAAGGACCATGCTAAAGCATTTCGAGTGATGCCCTCGCCCCCCTCCGGAATCAAACTGGGCAGGTCGTCCAAACTCCGACGAAATAATAATCAACGTCTTGTCCAGCATCCGACGCGACTCCAGGTCACGCACCAGTGCGCTCAAGCCGCGATCCAGTTCCTGGATCAACAGGTGCTGCTTGAGTTGTCCCTGGTTG
>JAZADA010000290.1:0-11308 GCA_036124135.1 Planctomycetota bacterium
CTTACCGTCGTAAGTGAAATGCCAGATCTTGTCTGCTGTCGGGTCAGTGGCATAACCGCCTTTCGGTGTCAGGATCAAGTCGTTGGTTGTGATATCCTGGACCACTACTTCGGATTGACCATCCTGACCGTAGCGTACGATTTGTTTGGCGCCGTTGGCACAGGCGTAGAGCTTGCCATCGGGACCCATCATGAGGCCGTTGGCTCCCTGTGTGTTCTCTGCAAAGAGGGTCACCTTGTCGGCCAGGTTGATCTTGTGGATTCGGTTGTTGGGGATATCTGTGAAATAGACGTTTCCCTGTTCGTCGACGGCGGGACCTTCCGTGAATTTGTGACCCTGGCTGACCCGTTGCCAGGTTTGTCCCGGGATGAGAATGTCCGTGCGTCGCTTCTTTCCAGTGACGTTGGTAATGGGTGCTGGATAATCTCGCCACAGCCACTTCATGGCATCGGGAAGGATTGCCGTGGCATGCTTGTTGTTGTGCCCACCTGTGCCCCAGATGTTCTTGACGTCATAGCCGGCGAATTTCAGCGAGGCATACATATCCAGGTTGGCCTCCCACCAGCCGCCCGCATAGAGGTTGTTGTCGTTGCTTCCGTCTTGCATGAAGATGCGGATCGGCCGGGGTTCGTACTTGCGAACCAGGGTGGGGTATTCATTGCCGCCGCGCAGTGAGACGAACGTTCCTACGGACGTAAAGACGCGACGAAACTGGTCTGGTCGTTCCCAGGCCGCGGTGAACGCGCATATGGCACCACTGCTACTGCCAGTGATCATGCGATCGTTCGGATCCGTGCTGAGATTGTATTTCTTGCTGACCTCCGGCAGGATTTCTTCTACCAGGAAGCGGGCGTAACGATCACCGAGGCCATCATATTCAAAGCTGCGATTAAATCGCGGCTGGGCATCCTGGTGGGGGGCCGGAATGACACCAGGTGAAATAAAGATGCCGATGGTGACCGGCATTTCTTTCTTGTGGATTAAGTTGTCCATGACCGTGGGAATCTTCCACCTGCGGGCGAGTCCCACACCATCCTGGGCAATCAGCACACAGGCCGGTTTCCTTGGGTCGTACTGGCGGGGTACATAGATTGCGTAGTCTCGTACCGTGCCCGGAAAGATCTTGCTTTTCCATTGGTAGGTTTCGCTCACCTTGCCCTGCGGGACCCCGGCCTGGACCATGGAGTCCGGATGGACCGGGTATTGTTCCTGCGACAGGAGGGTGGCAGGCGAGTAAAGAACCGTGGCAAACAGGATGCAGTAGGCGAGGGCAGGGGTCCGTTGCAGTAGCATGATGTTGATTCCAGGGGGTTGATTGATGTGAGCGGTTTTCTGTGTTGTACTATGCGGACGGGCAACTGGCCATGGTCCAGCCCCGCGGAGCGGTCAAGTTAACGAGGGGAAGAAGATGTTGCATCGTCGTGTCGCAGTCATGGGCGTGGTTTTTATCCTGTTGAGTCTCAACGGTTGGGTGTCCCAGGCAGCGGAAGGATTTCCGTCGATTAAGGTGACGAATCACCGGCGTCTTCCCCATGATGGGCAACATAATGCGTTCACGGACATGACGTGGTTCAAGGGAGAAATCTACCTGGTCTATCGGACTTGTCCTGATGGGCACATGGTTCACCCCACCTCGCGGATCGTGATCCTGCGCAGCAGTGACGGGAAACAGTGGAAGCAGGTTCATTCCTTCAATGTTTCCAAGCGTGATGTGCGGGATCCACACCTGCAGGTTTTCCGTGAGAGGCTATTCGTCTATACGGGAACCTGGTATTGCGGTGATTCTTCCCCCGCGAAATGGGATATGAATCAACACCTGGGCTATGCGGTGTCCAGTATGGACGGTAAGACCTGGAGTAAACCGCGGTTGCTGGAAGGAACCTATGGTCACTATATCTGGCGTACAGCCAGTCATGATGGAAAAATATACATGTGCGGGCGTCGCAAAAGGAATTTTGCAGAGGTCAGTTCGCGTGCCCAGTTAGACCAGGTTGTGCGATCGATGATTCTCGTAAGTGATGACGGCTTTCGATTTACTCCGATCGGTTCCTTTCAAGACGAGTACGGTGATGAAACTGCTCTGCTGTTCGAAGAAAACGGTGACATGTTTGCCGTTTCAAGAAGGCGTGGTGGCCGGACGGCCCAGGTCGTTCGATTGAAGGCTCCTTACACGGTCAGTTCGCGTGTCGACCTGGATCGATATGTTGGGGGTCCACTTCTGAAGAAGTGGGAAGGAAACTACATCGTTGGCGGTCGGAATCTGCAGAAAAAGACACCCTATGTGTCTCTCTGTTGGCTTAAGGATGACCGGCTAACTGAGTTTGCTGCACTCCCCAGCGGTGGAGACTGCTCCTATCCCGGGTTCATTCAATTGTGCCCCGGTTGTGCCCTGGTCTCCTATTATTCCAGCCATGAAAAGGATGCTGACGGTCGCCCCATGACAGCTATTTACCTGGTCGAATTGGAACGGGAATGAGTTGGATGTCTGGGTCGCGCCAACTGGTTTCGTTACCCACGATGGATTAAGATGGAAGGCATGGCAGGCACCTTCGTGCAGCCGTTTCATCATTCGTTGTTTTCAGGGTTTAGGATTGGGATATTGAGCATGTATTTGATAGGTTCGCGTCTTGTGGCGTTCGTGATGGTATTGACTGGACTCGGTTTCGCAACGGTTCAGGCTGCGGAAGTGACCTTGCAGAAGGGTGACCATATTTGCCTCGTGGGTAACGCCCTGGGCGAACGGATGCAGCATCATAACTGGTGGGAAACCGGCTTGCACAAGCGATTCCCGGGGCATGAGCTAGTAGTCCGCAATCTCTGCTTTCCCGGGGACGAGCCGTTTGAGCGAATTCGTTCACAGAATTTCGGGACGCCTACCGATCACCTGACGCATAGCAAGGCAACAGTGATCCTGTTCTTTTTCGGATTCAATGAATCCTTTGCCGGGCCGAAGGGCGTGGCGGAGTTCCAGGCCGAGATCTCGAAACTGATCGCCGAGACCAGCAAACAGAACTACAGCGGCAAGGGGGCGCCGCGGATGGTGTTTGTTTCCCCGATTGCCTTTGAAAATACCGGGGACCCGAACCTTCCGGACGGCAAGGAACATAATGTTCGCCTGGAGATGTATACCGCCGCATTGAAGGCAGCCACGACGGCTGGCAAGGTCGGCTTCGTGGACCTGTTTCATCCCACGCAAAAACTATTTGCTCAATCGAAGGAACGTCTGACTCTCAATGGTGCCCACCTTAACGAAGAGGGGTACCAGCAGCTGGCTCCGTTGTTGATGGAGGGGTTGTTTGGTGCTGGCTCAAAAGAGCTCGTGCAGGGCGTCAGGGACGTCGTTGCGGATAAGAACTTTCACTGGTGGCATCGTTATCGGGCGGTCAATGGCTACTCGATCTATGGGCCACGTGGTAGAGCGGGTTCGGATGGTACCTATAACAATACAGATGTGATGGAACGGGAACGAGCGATCCTGGACCAGATGACGGCCAACCGTGACCGTCAGGTCTGGGCGGTAGCCGCCGGGGGCGAAGTTGCAGCCAAGATCGATGACAGTAACACGCTTCCTTTCATTCAACCCAAGACCAATGTCGGCGGCAAGAATGACCCGAATCGACAGCGAGGCAAGTTGGGGACACTGAAATACCTCACGGCGGCTGAGCAGCAGAAACGATTTAAGTTGGCCCCGGGTTACGAGATTCAGCTGGTTGCATCGGAAGAGCAGTTTCCAGAACTGGCGAATCCCGTCTCGCTGAACTTTGACAACAAGGGTCGCTTATGGGTTTCGACAATGCAGTCCTACCCGCACTGGAAACCCAAGACTCCGATGAACGATAAGCTGTTGATTTTTGAGGATCACAACGGCGATGGACGTTCGGACGAATGCATTGTCTTTGCAGACGGCCTACATCAGCCCACGGGATTTGAAATTGGCATGGGGGGGGCATTCGTTTCCATGCAGCCAGACATTCTCTTCCTGCAGGACACGGACGGGGACAGCGTGGCGGATACTCGCATCCGTAAACTGGTCGGATTCGATTCGGCAGATTCTCATCATGGTATCGCAGCCTTTGAGTGGGGACCCGGCGGGGCGCTTTACTTCCAGGAGGGTACGTTTAAATTTTCGCAGGTGGAAAGTCCTTACGGACTGACACGCCTTCATGAAGCAGGGATCTGGCGTTACGAACCAAGGACTGAAAAATTTGGCGTCCACGTGTCGTTGGCTTTTGCGAATCCATGGGGACATGTATTTGATCCCTGGGGGCAGGACTTTGTTGCCGATGCATCGCCCGGACGTAGTTACTGGGTTGCCCCGATCTCGGGGCGCATGGATTACCCGTTGAAGCATCCCGGTGGCTCCCAGCATCGGCGTATCGCGAAACAGACAGGTGGTGATCCGAAGTACAATTTTCCAACCTTCTATCCGAAGCGAACAAGACCGTCGGCCGGATGCGAGTTGATTTCCAGTCGGCATTTCCCGCCTGAGGTACAGGGTAATTTCCTGCTTGCGAATTGTATCGGTGACCGTGCCATTCTCAACCACAAGGTGAGTGAGAAAGGATCTGGTTTCGAGGGCAAGGAAGTGACGCCCCTGGTGTCATGTTCCGATGGAAACTTTCGACCGATTGATATGCAGTTCGCGCTCGACGGATCGCTCTATATCGTGGACTGGCACAATGCCCTGATCGGCCACTTGCAGCACAACCTGCGGGATCCCAATCGTGATCATAGTCACGGACGCATCTGGCGAGTGACCTACAAGGGGCGTGCCCTGGTGAAACCACCGAAAATTCACGGGCAACCTGTCAAGGCACTGCTGCCACTTCTCAAGGCACCGGAAGATCGAACACGGTATGCGGTTCGACGAGAACTCGCACAGCACGACTCGAAAGAAGTCGTGGCGGCCCTCGATACCTGGGTTGCCTCGATGGATACCTCAGCGGCGGGCTATGAACACCAGTTGCTGGAGGCACTCTGGATGTATCAAACGCATAACACCGTGCAGACGAAACTGCTGGACAAGCTCTTGAATGCGAAGGATCATCGGGCTCGCGCTGCTGCCACCCGAGTACTCTCCTTCTGGCTGGATCGAGTGGAAGCTCCCCTGGAACTGCTCAAGGCACGTATCGCTGACAAGCATCCCCGGGTGCGACTGGAGGCTGTCAGGGCACTGAGTTACCTGGGTGGCGAAGAATCCATCGAAGCCGCCTTGGATGTCTTGAACGACGATGTCGACGATTACCTGCAATACACGCTGGATGAAGCCATTCGGCACCTGGAACGGTAGGGTATGATCGTGACCATCAGAATGACCCGAGCAGTGGCTGGCGGCGCAGTGCTGCTGTGCGCCGTGATTGCATCCATGTTGCTGGCCCAGGAACATCAGCATGAGCATGGGGATAAGGCGGACGCACCCAAGATCGCCCCCCCGAAGATTTTTCTCGACAAGAGCTTGCGAATTGTACAGTACCAGTTGAAACGCCTCGACAATCAGCGTCTCTTGATGGTCGAGCGCAAGACGGATGATTCGAAATATGCTCCGGTCTATGGTGCAATTCTTACCCGTGCCGGTATGTCGCGGCAATACCGTGATGAAGCCTTGCAGGGGCTCGTTGCGCTGGGAAAAAGTGATGCCGTCACGGAGTTGCTCAAGGCGCTCGAGACCATGGATGCCGAGGATCTGCAGCAACAGCGGACCGGTCGTCAACTCGCGGCCATGCTACTTGGTTTACCGGAGGGGGAGCTGGAAAAAAAACATGGCGCCCTTACCAAGAGTACAGAATCAGAAAATCAATTGGTCAGAACCGCGGGGTACGCGGGATTGATTGGTGCCGGAATGTCGCTCATATCGAAGCAACTGTCGGATCAAAGCCCACAGGCAACCCTCGACTGGCTAACGGCGATTACCTGGTTGCCAAAACCAGAGCAACGGTCGGCCCTTCGATTGGACGTTGTCGGGTTGGTGACTCGGGACATTCAACCCCAGGCGGTTCGCAAGCAGGCGATTCAGACGCTGGCAGTGGTTCCGTCCCAACCGCAGCAAACATTCGAGTTGTTGGTCCCCTACGTGTCAGATCCCAAGTACCGGACGGAGGCAGTTCGGACCCTGCTCGGTGTGCCGGACAAGTTCCGCGACCCGACCCTGTCCGGCAACGTGGTAGATGTCCTGGTAAAACATGCTGAGGCAACCCCAGCGGCAAAACGGACGACGGATCCGTTCCTGGATGCGATGCAACTGGCTGACCAGTTGTTGGGGCGTATTCCTGGGGACGAGTCACGTGCCTACCGCAAACGGTTGCGAGAGATTACGGTGCGGGTCGTCCGCATTCATACCGTCGAGGAAGAGATGCGGTATGACATTCCCTATTTTGCAGTAGAAGCGGGGCGGCCAGTCCAGGTGGTATTGAAGAACGAAGACTTGATGCCCCATAACCTGGTAATTACAGCACCGGGTGGATTACAGAAAGTTGCCCAGGAGGGGGCCGTCCTGGGCCCGAATCCCGGGTTTGAAAAGAAACCCTACGTCCCTGAAATGCCGGAGGTGCTGTTTGCAACCGGCATGGTTCAGTCGCGTCAGCAGGAACGGCTGACCTTTACCGCTCCCGCGGAAGCCGGCGAATATCCGTTTGTCTGTACGTTTCCTCGCCACTGGATGCGAATGTATGGGGTGATGGTCGTGGTCAAGGACCTGGATGCCTGGACCAAGAATCCCGTGGCCCCCAAGGATCCGCTGGGTAACAATCGAGCATTCGTACAATCGTGGAAGGTCGAGGACTTCAAGGAAGACCTGGTTAGTGGTTTGCGTGGCCGGTCGTTGCAGATTGGAGAAAAGATCTTCAAGGCGGCGACCTGTGCCCAGTGTCACAAGGTGCGCGGCGTGGGTGGCTCGGTGGGGCCCGAACTTACGGATATCCTGAAGCGATGGAAGGGTGACCAATATGGAATCCTGCGTGAAGTGCTCGATCCGTCACATCGGATCGATCCAAAATATGCGGTCCAGATGATCGCCACGGATGATGGGAAAGTGTTTACCGGGATTGTCAAGGCCGAGGATAAACAGACTATCTCGTTGCTGGTCAACCCGGAATCACCGAAGCCGACGGTCATCAAGAGGTCAGACATCGACGAGATGTTCAAGACCAGTAAATCCATGATGCCCAAGGCCCTGCTGGATCGTTTTACGAAGGATGAGATTTTCGAACTGCTGGCGTTTCTCGTCTCGTTGAAGCCGGCGGCTCCCTGATGGGTGCCCGGAGTATAGCGTCGTGATGTGGTGTTGATGATTTGTAGGGAGTGCCCAGATGAATAACAAGTTCCGTTTCTCACTGCTGGTCCTGTTGCTCGTGACAATGATGCCTGGTCCCGAAGCGTCCAGCGCCACTCGGTATAACGTGCTGTTCATCATTTCTGACGATCTCACTTCGACGGCACTCTCGTGTTACGGCAACAAGGTGTGCCAGACTCCGAACATTGATCGCCTGGCAGCCCGAGGCACGCGGTTTACGCGAACTTATTGCCAGGGTACCTACTGTGGTCCGTCCCGAGCCTCGTTCATGTCCGGCTACTATCCCCATGCCACCGGCGTGCTGGGTTACAAGAGCCCGCGTCCCAATATCGGTAACCGGGCCACCTGGTCACAGCATTTTAAGAACAACGGCTACTACACCGCACGTGTCAGCAAGATCTATCACATGGGGGTTCCAGGTGGGATCGAGGCGGGCACGGATGGTGCCGATGACGCCCTGTCGTGGACGGAACGTTTCAATAGCAAGGGACCTGAGTGGAAGGCTCCGGGGACCGGAGAAACCCTTGAGAATAATCCGGATGGCAAGAAGCCGGCGGTCGGTGGAAACACGTTCGTGGTCGTGGAGGCCGATGGGGATGACCTGGTCCATTCGGATGGCAGGACCGCTGCCAAGGCCGTGGAACTTCTCGGAAAACACAAGGACAAGCCGTTTTGGCTGGGAGTTGGATTTGTCAGGCCACACGTTCCCTTCGTGGCACCGCGTTCTTACTATCCGCCGTTCCTGCCTTACAGCAAGATGGTGCTGCCGGAAAAGGTCGCGGGCGACTGGGATGATATCCCCAAGCTGGGGATCAATTACAAGACCAGTCTCAATATGAAGATGGATGTACGACGCCAGAAAAAAGCGGTCGGAGGCTATTATGCCTCGGTCGCTTACATGGATGCCCAGGTTGGCAAGGTGCTCGATGCGCTTGAAAAGTCAGGTGTTGCGGATAAGACGATCGTGATTTTTACAAGCGATCATGGCTACCACCTGGGGGAACACGATTTCTGGGCCAAGGTGAGCTTGCGAGATGAATCGTCCCAGGTGCCCCTGATCATCAGTGTGCCCGGTAAGAAGCCGGCGGTGTGTCATTCGCTTACCGAGTTGCTGGATCTTTATACGACGATCGCCCGCCACTGTGGCCTGGACGTTCCCCGCCGTATCCAGGGAAAGAATATCTCGCACTTGCTTGACGACCCCACCGCGCAGGTGCGGGAGGCCGCCTTTAGCGTGGCACCGGCTCGCCAGGGATTTCTGCTTCGCGAGGATAAGTGGGCTTTTATCCAGTACCGCGAGGATGGCTCGGGTGGCATGGAGCTCTTTGACATGGAAAAGGATCCACTGCAATACACCAACCTGGCAAAGGAACCGTCTGCCCAGGCCATGGTCAAGCAATTTCAGGCAAAGCTGGCCGCCAAGCTAACCGCGGTCCGTGACAATGACCTTCCCCCCCGACCCGCCAAGCGTAAATAGTGATGGCCATGGGCTCCTGTCGGCACTTGCTGGATGCGTTGCAGCCAGGGGAGCGAGTGGTAAGATGATTCTTAATTTCCTGGTAACCACGGTTCGCGTTCAGGAGTGTTTCAACGATGCGTTTGTCCATTCTTGGCCTGGTGATGCTGATCGGTTCCGCTGGAGGCGGCCTTTCCGTTCCGCTGGCAGGGGCGGCCGCTGCAGGGAAACCTGCCTACGCAGGACGCTTTCGACAGCATCATCGTGGATCCCAAAAGATTGGCCAGGGTTCGGTCGTGCTCGTCGCTCCCAGTTGGGCACTGACGGCAGGGCACGTGGTTAGTTTTAAGATCAAGAATCCCAATGGTGGTAAGTCGGAAGTGTTGTTCCAGGGTGGCAAGCTGGTACGTACCGTCAAGGAAATTCACAAGGCACGTGGTGTGGATGTGGCATTATTGAAGTTAGATCGGCCTGTCGGGAAGAAAAGTGTCCCGCCGGCAGCCTGTATGGCACCAGGTTTTACGAAACAGGATGGTCGTGTGAAATTTACCAGTGTCGCTCGGTCGGGAGTTCATCGTAATCGTTTCGGAAAGGGGAGTGGTGCGAGTTTCTCACACACTGCAGACAAGGGAGGCAAACGGCCCGGTAAAGCAGGAGACAGTGGCGGAGCCTGGGTGATCGAGCGACAGGGAAAGCAGGATGTGCTTTTTGCGATTATTCACGGAGGTGGTAAGGGGCCTCAGGTGGCGCCTTTGAGGGGTTGGATGGATAAGAAGATCAAGGGAGCCGGCGAAGAAGTGACCTGGATTGCCAAGGCACAGGTAAAATAGATAACGACCATCCGAGGGCAGGTGATTCGTGATTGAATTGAAAAATTGCAGTAATGGTGAATGGGTCACCGTAAAAAGTTCCAGCCTGGATGTTATTAATCCGGCAACTTCTGAAGTCCTGGCCCAGGTCCCCATTTCCTCGGAGGACCATGTGGAGAGCGTGGTGCAACACGCTCGCGAGGCATTTGTCCAATGGCGTCGTACACCGGTTACGGACCGGATCCAGTACCTGTTTCGATACAAGCAGTTGCTGGAAGAGAACCTGGAGGAGCTGGCCAATACCATCTCGCTGGAGAGTGGGAAGACGCTCGCTGAAGCGAGTGGTGAAATCCGACGCGGCATCGAAAACGTCGAGGTAGCCTGTGGGATGCCGATCCTGATGCAGGGTTACAATAACGAGGATATTGCACCGGGGATCGACGAGCATCTTTTTCGACAGCCCCTGGGCGTCGTGGCAGCCATCACGCCCTTTAACTTTCCAGCCATGATTCCGTTGTGGTTTCTGCCCTACGCGATTGCCTGCGGAAATTGTTTTATCCTCAAGCCGAGCGAAAAAACACCGTTGACGGGTGCCCGGCTTATCGAGTTGCTGCTTGAAACCGGCATCCCCGAGGGTGTCGTGGGCCTCGTCCACGGGGCTGCTGATACCGTGAAATGCATGATTCAGCATCCTGGTGTGCGGGCCATTTCCTTTGTCGGATCGACGCCCGTTGCGCGTGCTGTTTATGCCGAAGCCAGCCGACATGGGAAACGTGTGCAATGCCAGGGTGGAGCCAAGAATCCACTGGTGATTCTTCCGGATGCCGACCTGGAAATGACCACCCAAATCGTGGCAGACAGTGCTTTCGGCTGTGCGGGCCAGCGTTGCCTGGCCGCCTCACTGGCGATTACCGTTGGCGATGCAACGGGCCCCTTTCGGGAAGCGATCAGCGAGGCAGCCCAGTCACGGAACGTTGGCTGTGGCCAGCAGACCGGTGTCGAAATGGGTCCGGTCATTAATAACGCGAGCCGCGAGCGCTTGGCCTCAGCGATCGAAGCCGGAGTGGTGTCGGGAGCGAACTGTGTTGTGGATGGACGAGATCGGCAGGTCGCAGAGTATGAAGCGGGGAGTTTCCTGTTTCCGACCGTACTGGACCAGGTTCCCCCTGGCAGTGACCTGCTGAAAACCGAGCTGTTTGGTCCGGTGCTTGGAATGATGGAAGTTCCGGACGTGGATGCTGCGATTCAGCTGGTCAATAGTGGCCGGTTCGGCAATATGGCCTGTCTGTTTACAACCGATGGGGCAGCGGCACGAAAGTTTCGGTACGATGCGAACGTCGGCAATATTGGTATTAACCTGGGCGTGGCGGCCCCCATGGCATTTTTCCCCTTTAGCGGTTGGCGTGACAGTTTCTTTGGAGACCTTCACGCCCAGGGACGCCACGGGGTAGAGTTTTATACGGAAACGAAAGTGGTCGTCGAACGATGGCCGGACAACTGGTCCCGAAAATTCTGATGCAGGAACTATTTTATGAATCACCGTCGTTTAAAACTTGCCGTGCTACTCTTGCTGGGGGTTGTCGCTGCCTGGTGCGTTCGTCAGCAAGGGAATACCCAGGAAAAGAAACCAGCGGGTTTGAGTGGGGATTTCAGCAAGGAGTTGCCACGTCTTCCGGCATCGACCCCTGAAGAATCCCGTCAGAAGATGCAGGTGAACAACGCGTTTCGAGTTGAGTTGGTCGCCAGCGAGCCACT